>CAZPFL010000044.1:0-27292 GCA_964585785.1 uncultured Rhodospirillaceae bacterium | reverse complement strand
CTCGTCATGCCCGCCGCCGATCCCCGCGGTGCCGGCGCGCGCGCGCCCGAGCGCATCGAGCTCGTCGATGAAGATGATGGCGGGCGCCTTCGCGTTCGCCTGCTCGAACAGGTCGCGCACCCGGGCGGCGCCGACACCGACGAACATCTCCACGAACTCCGACCCGTTGATCGAGAAGAAGGGCACCGAGGCTTCTCCCGCAACCGCCTTGGCGAGCAGCGTCTTACCTGTTCCCGGCGGCCCCACGAGCAGGACACCCTTGGGAATGCGTGCGCCGAGGCGGCCATAGGATTGCGGGTCCTTCAGGAAGGAAACGATCTCGTGCAGCTCCTCCTTCGCCTCGTCGACGCCGGCGACATCGTCGAAGGTCACCTGGGTGTCGCTCTCGACATAGACCTTCGCCTTGCTCTTGCCGACCGCCATGAAGCCGCCAAGGCCCTGCTTCTCGGCGAATTTGCGGAAGACGAAGATCCAGATGCCGAAGAACAGAAGGACCGGCAAGACCCAGGACAGAATATCCCGAAGCAACGTGCTCTGGATGACGCCGCTGTATTCCACTTTGTATTTGTTGAGAGTTGCCGCCAGCTCCGGATCGACCCGCACGGTGACGAAGTGCGACGGTTGGCCTTTCGGGACGTTCTTCAGCTCGCCTTCAATCGTATTCTGCTTGACGTAGATGTTCTTGATCTCGCCGGCCTTGAGCTTTTGTTCGAAAACGCTGTAGGGCAGACGCTCGATCTTCTCGCTTTGAATCCAGAGGTTCTGCAGGAAGATCACGCCGAAGATGGCGAGAATGATGTACCAGATGTTGAGCTGGGTTTTCTTGTCCATCAAAGGCGCCCGTCATTGCGATTGCGATGCAGCATAGCACGCCTTTCACTGAGCCCCGCGCTGACCTCGATCAACCCGGGGATACCATTTCCCATCGCAGATCGTCACCGCCGCCGCGGCCTATCGTCGTAGCGCGGCGATGGGCGCAGCGACGGGGGCAGCCCGGGCTGTTCCGCCGAGTCCGCGCCTTGCCGCCGGCGCCGGCGCAGGCCATGCAGGATCCATCCTATCAGCACGCCGAGCGCGAAAACCACCGCAATCAGGATCGCCCGCGGCATCGCAATCGACCAGATCAGGAATTGCACCTCGACGTTGGCAACGTTCTGGACGGCGAAAACGAGCACGAGCCCGACCAGAACGACCAGCAGGATGGGGCGCAAGTTAGGGGGCATCGCCGCGCCTTCCTCGTTTCCACGGACGGGCCGCGATGCGGCGGCGGCGCCTGGCGACGAGCAGCTGCACCAACCAGAAAATCATGCCGACGCCAATGATCCCGCCCAGGACATAGGCCTCATAAAGCTCCGTCTCCGCGACCGTCGACGACAGCGCCGAGCCGACCAGATGCCCGATGGACGAGAACAGGACCGCCCAGATCGCGGACGCGACCATGTTGAGCAGGAGGAAGCGCAGCGGGGAGACGCCGCTCATGCCGATGGCGAAGGGGCTGACTGTCCGGATGCCGTAGACGAAGCGAAAGCTCAGGATGAAGATCGCATGGTAACGGTGCAAAAGCCGGAGCGCGCGTTCGGCCGCCGGACGCCAGGTGGGGCGCTTCTCCAGAAGGGCCGCGCCCCAGCGCCGGCCGATGAAAAAATACGTCGAATCGCCGATCCAGGTTCCAAGGAAGGCGCAGATCGCGACCCAGGGCAGCGATAGATAGTCCAGGCTGGAAAGATAGCCAGCCGCGAGCACAACCGTCTCGCCTTCCAGGAAGGTGCCGGCGAGAATGGCCGGATATCCGTAGGTTGCTATAAAGTCTTCCATAACCTCATGACGATACTGCTTGCGCTCAATTCCCGGCTGCGATGCGCTATAGCGGAACGGGCCGCGGCGCGAAATGCTCCTTCGCGAAGGCAACTCGGTCTTCGACGGATTTGAGCTTCTTGACGTTCGCCTCGACCAGGGCCAGGCGATGGCCCAACCCTTCCCGGTTCGCGATCTGGATATTCAATCCGGGCCGCGCATTCAACTCGAGCACGAGCGGCCCGCGGTTCTTGTCGAGGACGATATCGATCCCCTGGAAGCCGAGATGCGTCAGGTCATAGGAAAGGGCGGACATCGTCAGCAGCCGGTCCCAATGCGGGATCGCGACATCCATGACGGGATTTGTCGTGTCAGGATGAATCTCGACAATGGAATTCTGCCATACCGCCGTCAGCGTCTTACCCTCGTTAATCGAGATTCCCGCGCCGATCGCGCCCTGGTGCAGGTTCGCCTTGCCGTGGGATTTGCGTGTCGGCAGACGGACCATGGCCATCACCGGCACGCCCAGCAAGCTGATGATGCGGATGTCGGGAACGCCGCGATAGGAGATCTGCTCGAACACGGAATCGAAGTTGACCCGGTATTCGATCAGCGCCTTGTCGTTCTGCCCGCCGAGGCTGAAGCTGCCGGCGAGGATCGTGTTGATGTGGTAGGCCATGTCGTCGGCGGTCATGTAATCGCCATCCGCGAGATGGAAGAGATTCCCCATCCGGCCCACGACGATCAGGATGCCGTCGCCGCCACTACCCTGCGCGGGCTTCACGACGAAATCGGCATGGTCGGCGACGATCTCGGGAAACCGCTTCACTTCATGGGGGTACTCGATCTTGCCGTAGAGCGGCGGTATCGGAATCCCGACCTTTTCGGCAATCAGCTTGGTCTGAAACTTGTCATCGACCAGCGGATAGTAGCGCCGTGAATTATAGACGAGCTGATAGTCGGCATTGCGCTTGTTGATGCCGACGACCCCGACTTCCGCCAAAGCGCGCGCGAGACGAAAGATCATCCGCCGCGTCCTCCGAGTTCTCTGAACCGCAGCACCTCGACCAGCCGATAGCCGGAATAGCGCCCTAACAGGAGCGTGCCGGCGAGCACGATCAGCAGCAGTTCCGGAAAGACTAGGCAGAGATGCTCGACATAGACATTGACCATGATCACATGGGCAAGCGCCGCGACCGCCAAGCTGGAAATCCCAAGCTGCAGCATTTGCGCCGGACCGCGCTCGTCCCAGGTGACGGACATGCGTTCCACCGTCATCGTCATGATCACCATCGGAAACAGCGCCACCGACAGGCCGCGCTGCAGGCCGAGCTGATTACTCACGACACTGATCCCCGCCATTGTCAGCACGACGACGATCAGGACGCTGGCAAGCCTCGGCACGACGAGCAGGCGAAGGTTCTCGAGGTAGAGCCGCACGAGAAGACCGATCGAGATGACGATCGTGAACAGACACACCCCCCACAGGACATGTGTCTCGCGGAAAGCGATCGCGATTAGCACCGGCATGAAGGTGCCGAAGGTTCGCAGTCCAACGACATTGCGCAGCACGGTAAGCAGGAGCACGCCAATCGGCACTGTCAGGATGATGCGATAGACCTGTTGTGTGCTGAGCGGCAAGCTGAACAGTGAATAGGCGAGCAGATTGCCCCCGCGCGTCTTGTCGACGGCCAGCGCATTGCGCAGCGCCGGAACCGACGCCGCGGAGATGGTCAGGGTTGTCTTCAAATTGTCGCCGCCGTCGACCCTCGCCAAACGAGACGAGCCGCGCCACCAGGCGAAGCTGTTCGCGGGAAGCCGGTTCGTCGGGCTGTGCACGCCGAATTCCTGCCAGCGGCCGTCGATATATGCCTCCAGCCAATGCGAAAGCTTGGCGTCGCGCGCAAAGTCGACCAATTGAACGCCATTGACCGGGCGCGCCGCGATACCGGCAAGGGCGAGCAGCTTCGACGCCACCAGCATGCGCTTCCGCACGCTCGGCGCAAAGCCGAGCAGGGTCTGTGCCGCATCCCGCGACGTCTTGTCGGCGAGCGCCTTGAGCACAAGGCGGACGAGCGTCTCGTCATCCGCCGATTTGCGCTCGAGATCGCCGAGAAGGCCCTTCGCAGCGGCCATCTCCGCTTCGTTGAAGCGGGGCCTATGCGGTATCGGCTCCTCCACTTCCGCGACTTCGCGGCTCACCCGGGCGCGATGGAGGACGAAGCGGTAATAGATTGTCTGTTCGCCCGACGCCTTGTGAATTGAGAAAAACGCCCGGCGGTTTTCTCCGTCGGACGCGGTGGTCAGCCCAAAACCCTCGGAAACGAAGCTCTGATCGATGATCCTGAGCGATCGGTCATTCTGCGGAATGTACAGTGAGACTTTGGCCCCTGCGTCGCGCGCCGTGAAATGAATCTTCGCTTCGACTTCCCAGTTTACGACATGACCGGTCGGCTTTAGTGGGAGCTCGAAAAAGAACACCTTGTAGATAAAGATACCCAACCCGATCGAGGCCAGGACTGCCGCAAGGATATAGAGGTGCAGGTTCTTCACCGGTCAACGGTCCCGACATGCGGGCTTGGTCAGGTGCATGGCGCCGGGATCGATGACGAATTTCCCGGTCAGGAAACGACGCCCGATCAGCATTCGATACTTCTGCCCCTCGCGGTCTGCCAGATTGACCTCCGCCATCTTATAGTAGGTGCCAAGGCACACTCCAATATTGACCACATAGCGCCGCTGCACGGGAGCCCCGGCGCGCCGGATCTGCACCGTCCGCTCGACGGGACGTTCGATCCGCAGCGAGCTGTTGTCGTTGCCGTGCGTGATGAAGCGCACCCATTCCTGCCCACCCTTGCTGAAGGTCTGAATGTCCGTGGCGTCGAGCGAAGACGAGAGCGCACCGGTATCGATCTTCGCTTCGATACGCAGGTTGCCCGGTTGGATCGCCACGGTCTCGACATAGCCGACGGTCGTAAAGCCGGAAACGGGCGTCGCTTCCTGCACGCCCGGCGCCACAGGGCGGTCGGACAAAGGGTATTCGTCCGCCGCATCGGCCGGCAACGGCCCGCCATGGGACAGGAGCAGGGCCGCCAGCCAGCGGAGAATGGCACATCGCCGCAGACGCGACGCGAAAGGACGATCCATGAAGCGCGCACCTCGCCGTAAGGCACGACCAAGCCGACACCGAATCATCGGGCCAGATGGGGCGGGCCGGCGCAACCGAGCCGGCTTGGCATATCACATAACTGTGCTGTAATGCGCTGGTCAATCGGCAGACGCCTGGTCAATCGAGGACGCGATACATGAGCGAAGAGGACGGCCTGATCAGCGCCTACAGGCTCGACGGCAACGGCGGCGGCGAACGGATTACGTCCTGGGATGCGCTGTCCGGGAATCGCGGACAGGGCGTGCTCTGGGTGCACATCGACCATAGCACTGAGGCCGCCCGCGACTGGCTGCGCGAGGCGAGCGGCCTTCGCCCGCTGATCCAGGAAGCCCTGCTGGCCGACGAGACACGGCCGCGTTGCCTTGCCGTCGACGAGGGGGTTCTGCTCAACCTGCGGGGCGTGAACCTCAATCCGGGATCGGATCCGGAGGACATGGTCGCCATCCGCCTTTGGCTGGAAAAGGACCTTGTCATCAGCGCCCGCCACCGCCGCCTCATGGCGGTCGAGGACTTGCGCCAGGCCCTGGTGAAAGGCCATGGTCCGCAGGATTCGGGCGCGCTCGCGATGATGCTCGCCGAGCGCCTGACCGCGCGGATGGATCCGGTGCTCGATGGGCTGCAAGACCAGCTCGACGCGCTCGAGGACACCATCATCACCGCGCTCAGCCGGGAGCTTCGCAGCGAGCTCAGTGAGCTGCGGCGCCAGACGATCATGCTGCGCCGCTACATCGCGCCGCAGCGCGAGGCGCTCAGGCGGCTCGCCGTCGAGGAAGTCGACTGGCTTACACAGCGGCGGCGCGATCGGCTGATGGAGGTTTCCGACCGCGTGACCCGTTATATGGAGGATCTCGACGTCATCCGCGACCGCGCGTCGGTGATCAATGACGAGCTCGCCAACCGTCTGGCGGAGCGCATGGACCGCACGATGTATCTGCTGTCGCTGGTCACGCTCGTCTTCCTGCCGCTGACGGTGATCTCGGGCATGCTCGGCATGAATGTCGGCGGCATCCCAGGCGGGAACATTCCCTGGGCCTTCGCCGTCACCTGCCTGCTTTTCGCGGGAATCGCGGGATTCGAGATCTGGCTGCTGCGCCGCTTGAGATGGTGGCTGTAGCAGGCCGGTTTTTTTCACGGCCTGCCACGCAACCGGCGCACACCCTCGTTTCAGTAGCAGCGCGTGCGCGTTCCCCACTGGATGCTGCCGTCGGGCAGGTAACGATAGACGCGGTCGCTGTAGCAGACCGGCGCCCGCGCGGGCACGGGCGCATAGTAGACCACGGGCGGTGGCGGACCGTAGTAGTAAGCCGGCGGCGGGGGCGGGCCATAGTAATAGCCCGAGTAATAAGACGGGCGGGCCAGCAGCGCGCCCGTCAGCAGGGCGCCGCCGAGGACGCCCGCCACGATGAGCCCGCCGTCACCGCCATGATGATAGTGGTGATAGTGGTGGTAGTAGCCGCCCGCCTCAGCCGTCCCGCCGGAAACGGCGAGACCTAGAGCAACGGCCGCGGCTACGAGAAATTTGCGCATCTTTTGGGTCTCCATGACAACATTACGCCGACCATCGAGGACCCCCAACGTCCAGACATCATTATTATATCCGTTAATTTAGTATATCAGGTCGCCGCTGCAAGGGCATCCTTGCGCGCCGCACGGGCACCGGCCTCCGGGACCCTATGGCGGCGCGGGCGGTTTTTTGCCGCGCAAGCTACGGAAATCGAGTGTAAGCCCGCCGCCGTCCCGGTCCATCTGCCGCCGCCGGCCGCCGAACAGCCGCCGCAAGCCGCGCCACAGCTTGGGCAGCATCCAGATCACGCCTACGACGAAGACGCCGAGCAAGGTCAGGAACAGCGCCGGCTTGAACAGGGCAAGGATAAGGCCGCCCAGAACCAGGACATCCTCGAAGACCGAAACGAACCAATTGCTGAAGGGCTCGGGCGAGGTGTTGATCACGAGGCGTCCGCCCGCCTTCGCGGCGTGGCTGGTTGCCGCCAGCGCGCCGCCGGCAAGCAACGCCGCCGCCACCTGGTAGCCGTCGCCATAGGAATCCAGGGCGCCGGCCGCGAGCAGCGCACCGGCCGGAATGCGGATGAAGCTGTGCACGGCATCCCAAAGCGAGTCGATCCCGGGCATCTTGTCCGCGACGAATTCGGCGACATAGAGAAAGCCCGCCGCCGCAAGAACCGCCGGATGCGACAGGACCGCAAGGTCCGGCGGCAGCGTTATGATTCCCGCCGCCTGCAGGCCGCCCAGCACCAGCACCGCGGCATAGAGATTGATCCCGCTGGCCCAGGCCGCCCCGAGACCGAGCGCGAGCAGATTCAGCCCGTGCATGGCCCGTCAACCGCGCCCCGGCGCCAGCGTCGCGTTATGCGCGAAGACTGGATCAATGCCGCTGGTTCGGCGTGGCGCCGCCCATGGCGTTGGCGATCTTCTTGTCGGTGTTGTACTGGCTCAACGCATAGACCGCCCAAATGGCCGCCGGAATCCAGCCGATCAGCGTAATTTGCAGGATCAGACAGATGATGCCCGCCAGCGGCCGCCCGATGGTGAAGAAGAGAAGAAACGGAAGAAAAATCGCGATGATAAGACGCATTGCCGTGATACTCCCTCGTCCCACCCGCAACCATACCGCCCCCGCCGGCGATCGGCCAGCGTGCAGGCACCCGACCGCTTTTCCGTCGAGGTCTTGAGGCGCGGTCTTCTGTACCCGTTTTGTTCATGCTAGTCTTCCCCGCATGGACGACACCGAAGACGTACCAGCCTCGCGCGCCACGGGATTGCTTTCCGCGCCCATCGACGCGCCGACACCTGTGCTCAATGGCACGGCGCAGGCGCTCGCGCGCGGAATCAGCCGCATGCTCGACGAAGCGGGGCAGACCTGCCTCCTCGAATTCACGCTGCGCAACGGCCGGCGCGCCGACGTGATCGCCATGGCGCCGGACGGCAGCTTCACGATCGTCGAGATCAAGACATCGGTGAGCGACTTCCGCGCCGATGAAAAATGGCCGGACTACATCGAATTCTGCGACCGTTTCTATTTTGCCGTGCCGGAGGATTTTCCCCAGGCGATGATCCCGCAGTCCTGCGGCCTGATCGTGGCGGACGCCTATGGCGCGGCGATCCTACGGCCGGCCGAGGAGACGCGTCTCAACGGATCCCGGCGCAAGACACTCACCTTGCGCTATGCGGAAACCGCCGGGCGGCGCCTCATGCGCTTGCTCGACCCGGCACGCCTGCTTTAGCCCTCGCCGCCCGCGATCCGGATTTGTCCCTTCAAGCGGCGGAAAACAGTTCCGATGCCCGAGCAAGAGTTGCCGGGTGCGAAGCGATCAAACGACTCCCCTGCGAGGGAAACAGCGCAATTCCGGGCGCGTGGCGTGGCACGCATCCTGCGTGACGGTGAGACACCTTTCCACCACCGGAGTCCGCCTTGTCCACAACCATCGGCGCCTATCCGACTTCGCTCTACAGCGCGGCGCAGAGTGCCTACACGACCACCCCCAGCGCATCGAGTCAGGCGCAAACATCCGGCAGCGATACGAGCGCGTCTTCGCAGGCGTCGCCGTCGACGACGGTCACTTTGTCCGACGCGGCCCAAGCCTATCTCACCAGCACGACCGACGCGCCGCCCGTCGAAATTCCGCTTGCGACAGTGGCGGCGGACGCCCGCGCGTGGTTCGATCAGCAATATCAGACGCTCAATATTTCTTCGGCGATGCTTGACGGTCAGGTCGCCGTCGACCTGACCGGCCAAAGCCGCACCACACTCTCCGCCGTCGCCGCGAACGCCGAAGACCTCTTCAGCACCGACGAGAGCACGGCCGCCGCGACCGCGCTGCAATCGAGGCTCGATACCGTGCTGGCCCCCTATGTGGTGATTGCCCGTCATACCGGCGACTATGCGGCCCTCTATCAAGCGGCGTCGGACTATCTCGATCAGGCCGGCGCGGACGAACGCGCGACGACGACGTGGCAGGCACAGAAGAATGCGGTGGACAACGGCCTTGCCGCGGCGAAGACGTCCTTCGGCAAGGCGCCGGATACCGGCGACAGCAACGATCCCGTGCGCGCGCTGCTCGACAAGACGACCGCCAGCGGCTCGCCCGCGCCCGACAGCAGCACGGCGTCGGTGGCCGCCAATGCGCGCGCGATGCTGGACGATCAGGAAAACCAAGCCCGGGACAACGGGACCGAGCTGTCCTTCGATCCGTCGCAGAAGAACGCCCAGCATGTGGACTTTTCGAATTTCGATAACCGCACCCTCGCGACCATCGCGCTCAATAGCGATTCGACCTTTTCTACTGTGGAAAGCTACGCCGCCAAGACCGAACTCGACCAGCGCACCCGCGCGACGATGCTGAGCGCCCTGGCATCGGGCAACGGCGGCACGGGCGGAAGCCTCGGTCTGTTGCAGGTCTATTCGACGATGAGCGATGAAGAAAAATCGGTCCTCGGCGTCACCGACGCGGTGACCAACCGGGTGATTCAAAACTACCAGACAATGCAGTCGCTGCAGAACGCGTTCAACAACAGCAGTAGCAGCAACAGCGGCGCCACCAGCGCCACCGGCGCCACCGGCGCCCTCGACACCAGCAGCACGCCGCTCAGCCTATCCGCCTATCTGTAAGGTCGCCCGCGTCAGGGGTTGCGGCGGTCGATCCGCTCCAGCTCGTCCCAGAATTCCTTGAAAAGCTCGGCGCGGATGCGCTTCTCGTCGTTGTCGCCATGGACGCGATCGGGGTGGCACAGGCGGGCGAAAGCCGTTCGCGCCTGCTTGAATTTCAGATCCGTCGCACCGTGCCCGTTACCGCCGCCGTTGCGCGGCAGCTCATCGGTCACCGGCTCGCCGAGCCGTTCCTTGAGACGACGAATTTCCGCCTTGTAATAGTTCACCGTGTTGTCCAGCGACTTCTCGGTGTCCTCAAGCGCGATCCGGCATTTGCGGAGATTGTAGCTGAGCTCGGATTCGCGGCTGCGGCGGGCCTGGTAGACGATATAGGCGCCGAGGAGAACGATCAGCGCCGGCACGGCCAGGGCGAGAATGTCGATGCCTGTCATCGGCCGCCCTCTCCGCGCCGCCGGGCCCGCTCGGCCCAGGCGCTCAAGGCGCGAACCGGCGGATCGTATCGCTCGTGCTGTGGCCGTCGAGAATGTCCGCCAGCACCACTTTCCCGCCCCATGACTGCACCTCTTCCGCGCCGACGACTTCGTCGAGACTGTAGTCCGCGCCCTTCACGAGGACATCGGGACGAAGCGCATTGATCAGCGCCAACGGAATGTCCTCGTGGAATATCACGACCAGATCGACCGTGGCCAGCGACGCGAGCACCGCGGCGCGGCTCATCTCGCCCTGGATCGGCCGGCCCGCCCCCTTGAGACGCTTGACCGACGCGTCGCTGTTCAGCCCGACCACGAGCCGGTCGCAGGCCGACCGGGCCTGCTTGAGCAGCGCGATGTGCCCCGGATGCAAGAGATCGAAGCAGCCGTTGGTGAAGCCCACCCGCCAGCCGCGCCGGCGCCAGGTCTGGACGCGGTCGAGCATCGCGGCTTTGGTCACCACCTTCGCTTCGGCGTCCATGAACTCGGACTCGTGCAGCGCCGTCAGGATCTCCGCCGGGTGCGCGACCGCCGTCCCAACCTTCCCTACGACAACGCCCGCGCCGAGATTGGCGAGCTTGGCCGCCAGCGGCAACGGCGCCCCCGCCGCAAGCGATGCGGTAACGATGGCGACGACCGTATCGCCGGCTCCCGACACGTCGAAGACCTCGCGCGCGCGCGCCGGCAGGTGATGGACCGAATCCCGATCGACCAGGGTCATGCCGCGCTCGCTGCGCGTCGCCAGCACGGCCGCGATATCGTCGTCCGCAATAAGCTTGCGGCAGGCGGCGGCGACCTCTTCGTCGGTTTCCGTCGGCATGCCGGTCGCCAGCGCCAATTCCAACCGGTTTGGCGTAAGCAAGGTGGCGCCGCGATACTTGCCGTAATCCCGGCCCTTGGGGTCCACCACCACAACCCGGTTCTGTTCGCGGGCGAGGCTTATCAGCGCCCGGGTAAGCGCATCGTCCAGCACACCCTTGCCATAGTCGGAGAGCACCAGCGGCGCACCGGGCACATTCGCCAGCGCCGCCGTGGCGTCCTCCAGGAGGGACCGATGGTCCGCTTCGTTGATCGGCTCGGTCGTTTCATTGTCGGCGCGCAGGAGCTGCTGCTTGCCGGCGACGAAGCGGGTCTTGACGCTGGTCTGGCGGCCGGGGATCGATACCAGGCGCGGTGTCACCCGCGGCTCATGCGCCAAGAGCGACGCCAGCTCGTGGCCGGCCCGGTCGACGCCGACCGCCGCGACCAGCTCGACCGTGACGCCAACCGCGGCGAGGTTCCGCAGGACGTTACCGACACCGCCCAGCATCGCCGTCTCCTGCTGCACCTCGAGCACGGGGATCGGCGCTTCGGGAGACAGGCGGTTGACGCGGCCCTCGACATAGCGATCCAACATCAGATCGCCGACGCACACGATCCGAGCGCCGACCAACTGCGACAGCAGGGCGGCCATCTGGGAAGCATCAGCGGCGGAAAACTCTGACTCTTGTATGGAGTTCGCGTCCGGGTTCGCCATGTCGGTCATTCAGCAGCGCTTCGTCGCGTGGTCGCTAATCCATTCGCGCGGCGCTTGCAACAATAACATGGCGCAGGTGTCAGGTGTGGAGAAAGCTGTACTGCTCGCCATGCAGGACCGCCGCCGTCAGGCAGCCGGACCAGACCGCGCCGGTATCGACGGCGATGCGATTGTTGTACACCTCGGCCTGGTCGACCGGCGTATGCCCGTGCACGACGACGACCTCATGTTCCTCCGACGAGCCGAGGAACGGCTCGCGGATCCACAGCATGTCATCGTCGCACTGTCGGTCGAGCGCCACGCCCGGGCGGATGCCGGCGTGCACGAACAGATAATCTTCCTCGCGGTGCGAGACGGATAATTGCTTCAGGAAATCGAGGTGCTCGTCGGGCAGCGCGTCCTGCAGCGCCTTGCTCAAGACGCCGTAGTCCCGCGCCGCGCAATGCGCCGCGCCCTTGATGCCATAGCTTTCCAGCGTCGCGTCGCCGCCGTTCTTGATCCAGACCGTACCCACCTCGGGGTCTTCCAGGAATTCCATGAAGAACGCTTCATGGTTGCCCATGAGGAAGACCTGTTCGAGGTCGGCGAGGGGATTGTTGAGCAGCCGCTCGATCACCCCGGCGCTGTCCGGCCCGCGGTCGACGTAATCGCCCAGATAGATCACCACCTTGCGGCTTTCGGGCGCCCGGTCGGCATCCTTCGCGATCAACGCTTGCAGGCTCCCGAGAAGGTCAGCGCGGCCGTGCACGTCGCCAATGGCGTAAATCCGCGTGTCGCGCGGCGTGCAGGCATTCGTCACGAGATTTTCTGCAAACATGGGATAATCCGGACAGGTTCTCGAATGCGGCCCGTCGAGCTGCCCGAAGGCGGCCGACGGGGGTGGTCAGGCCGGCCTATCCAACGCGTTTATCGTTAACTTAACGTAAATCCCTTTTCGTTAATGTTTGCCGCACAGGAATTTGTTCAACGGCCGGCGGCATTCGACGAACGAACGGGAAGGTGGCGCGGTTCCCCGCGATCGCCTTCGATCACCCTTCCGGCGATGCCCGCCTCCGAAGAACGAAGAAAAAGCACAGGCGAGGCATGAATATCACGGCCGCCCATTTGGCCCCGCAACCGACGGTCAGCCAGGAATACCTGCTGCTGAGCTACCTCCAACGCCTGGAGCGCCACCGGACCGGCCGCCGCGCGGTGCATATCCATCTGTCCGCCCTGCGCGACCACAACCGCAAGAGCCATCACATCAAGATCGCCGGCAACACCTTCGAAGGGCTGGTCCGGCATTTCGATGGGCAGATGTTCGCCTTGCACAACGGCGACCTGATCTTCATCTGCACCGGCGCCAGCGTCGAGGAAATGGACGACGCGGTCATGCGCCTGCGTTTTCTGTTCGGCGACGACCCGTTGGCGATCCTTGACGTCTCCGACAATTTCTCCACCTGGTACAATCTCGAGATTCAGTACCAGGAGCTGCTTTCGATCGCCGAAAAGCTCTATGAGGAGGAACAGGCGCGCCAGGAGCGCTTGCGCAACCGCTCCGCACAATGGGGCGAGAACCAGGACGGCAGCGCGCGACCCGGGATCACGCCGGCCCAGCTCCACCGCCTCGAAGACTTCTTGAAGAGCGCGGACCTTTCCAGCTTCGTGCGCCGCCAGCAGGTCTGCGCCGTCACCGCGGAGTCCAGGCCGCGGCGCATTCTCAAGGAAATCTATGTCTCGATCGACGAGCTCGCCGCGACGGTGCTGCCCGAGGTCGACCTCGCCGCCAACAAGTGGCTTTTCCAGCATCTCACGATGACGCTCGACCGCCGCATCCTCAAGCTGCTGACGCGCGCCGAGGACACCGACCTGCATTCATCCTTCAGCATGAACCTGAATGTCAGCACGCTGCTCTCGCCGGAATTCCTGCAGTTCGATTCGGAGCTGCGCATGGGCGGCCGCGGCACGATCGTCATCGAGCTTCAGCTCGTCGACATCTACGCCGACGTCTCGGAGTTCTTTTTCGCGCGCGACTATCTGAGCGAGAAGGGTTATCGCCTCTGCATCGACGGCATCACGCATCACAGCCTGCCGCTGGTCGACCGCAAGGCGCTTGGAACCGATCTGATTAAGGTGATGTGGAGCCCCGCCTTCATCGACGACTCGCCGGATGAGGGTAAGCGGGAAAAATTCGAGGAGGCGATCGAGCGGTGCGGCAAGTCGCGCGTCATCCTAGCGCGTTGCGACAGCCCGGACGCCGTCCGATTCGGCCATCAACTCGGCATCACGATGTTCCAAGGCCGCTTCCTGGATGCGCTTATGCAGGAAGAGATGCGCTTCGGCATGACGAGCTTTACGCTCTGAGGCCCGTCCCCGGAACTTTCCGATCAGTCAGCCCCTTGGGGCGTGCTTGTTCAGAATTCGCTGCAGCGTGCGCCGGTGCATCTTGAGCCGGCGCGCTGTTTCCGAGACGTTCCGGTCGCATTGCTCGAACACGCGCTGGATATGCTCCCAGCGAACCCGGTCGGCGGACATCGGCTCCTCCGGCGGCGGCGGCAACGGCCGCTCCGTCTCCAGCAGCGCCGCGGCGACGGCGTCCGCGTCCACCGGCTTGGTCAGGTAGTCCACGGCGCCGGCCTTGATCGCCCGGACGGCGGTCGCGATGTTGCCGTATCCGGTCAGGATGACGATGCGGATATCGGACCGCGCGGCGCGTAGCGCCTGCACGATCTCCATACCGTTGCCATCCTCCAGCCGCAGATCGACCACCGCGTAGGCCGGCGGATTGTCACTGCCAAGCTCGACCCCTTCGGCCACGCTGGCGGCAACGACCGTGGCAAAACCGCGCTGTTCCATGGCGCGGGCCAGTCGGTTGCGGAGCGGCGCATCATCGTCGACGATCAGTACGCGTCGGTCGCCAGATACCGACCCGGAAAGTTCCTGCATTCGCGTTTCCTTGCTCTCAGGCTCCCAAAAAGGCATTTTCCCGCTCTAAAATAGTTCTAGGCCAACGAATCACAACCTCTGCCCCGCCTTCCGGCCGATTGGTGAAGAAAAGCTCGGCGCCCAGCCGGGCCAGCAGCGTCTGGGCGATGAAGATGCCCAGCCCCATATGCTCACCATCGTCCGCGCGGGTCGAGATGAACGGCTCGCCGATGGCCGCCAGCACGGCCGGCGGAAAGCCCGGGCCGTCGTCTTGGACGGCGATCACGATGAACCGGTCGTCCCAGCGCAGCGCGACCGTCACGCAGCTCCGGGCGAATTGCGCGGCATTCTGGATCAAGGTACCGAGGCCGCTGAGAATTTCGGGACTGCGGAAGAGGACCGGCTCTTCGCCCCGGACATCGTCCTCGATGATGATATCGATCTCGATCGGCATACCCTGGTAGGGTTCCGCCGCCGCCTCGACGAGCTGCGAGAGGGGCAGGCGGTCGAAGGGCTCTCGGCTGCGCTCTTCCGGCGTCCGGGCGATGCCGGCCAGGATATCCCGGCACCGGTCCGACTGACTGATCAGGAGCTCGACGTCCTCGGCGAGCGAACTGCCGGCCGGAAGCTCGCGCGACAGCTCCTTGGCGACCACCGCAATCGTGGCCAGCGGCGAGCCCAGCTCATGCGCCGCCGCGGCGGCGAGCCCCCCCAAGGCGGAGAGCCGCTGCTGGCGCGCGAGCAGCGTATGCGTCGCCGCCAGGGCATCCGACATGCGCCGGGCCTCCTCGGCGACGGACCAGACATAGGTGGAGATGAAGACCGAGGCGACGGCGAGCGCGGTCCAGATCCCCAGGACATAGACCGCGGGGAGCTGCAGCGGCTCCGGCCACCAGGGCAGCGTCGAGGGGACCAAGGCAAGAGCGCTGATGCTCGCGACCGCGAGCAAGGTCAGCCCGATCGTGGCGGCCCGTGACAGGATGGTCGCCGACACCATGACCGGGGCGATGATCAGGATTGCGAAGGGATTCTGCAGCCCGCCGGTCAAATAGAGCAGGGCCGCCAGCTGCACCACGTCGAAACCCAGGAGCGCGACGGTCGCCCGGTCGTCGAGCCGCGACGAGGCGATCCGGCGGAGCGACAGGATCAGGTTCGACAGCGCCAGCGTCCCAATCACCGACAGCGAGAGCAGGACCGACAGATGGAAGCCCAGTCCGAAATGCACGGTGAGAACCGTGACCGTCTGGCCCATCACCGCGATCCAGCGGATCAGGATGAGAGTCCGCAAGCGCAGCCAGCCGCGCCGGGTAACCCCGGGCAGCGTCACCGAGCGCTGGCCAAGCGCCTCATTGGCGAAATCGCTTGCCATCGCGCTAAGGAGCACGCGGCGTCCTTTGGCGCAAGCCCAACCGATGGACGAGCCCGCGAGCCTTGCCAATCCCGCCAGCCCGGTCCATATAGCGCCGGTGCTGCACCCGCCACCGGTCATTGACGTTCGCAATCTCACCCGGCGCTTCGGCAATGTCGTCGCCGTCGACAACGTCAGCTTTTCCGTTCCCCCGGGCAGCGTCACGGGCCTGCTCGGCGCCAACGGGGCGGGCAAGACGACGACGATCGCGATGCTGCTGGGTCTGCTGCTGCCGACCTCCGGCACGATAACGGTGCTCGGCGAAGACATGCTGCGCCACCGCTACCGGGTGCTCGGGCGCATGAACTTCTCCTCGCCCTATTTCGACCTGCCGCAGCGTTTGACGGTGCGCCAGAATCTCACGGTCTATGCCCGGCTCTACGGCGTGCGCCGGGTCGGCGACCGTCTAGGGACGCTCGCCGGCGAGCTCGACCTGGAGCCGCTGATGGACCGGTCGTTCCGCGGCCTTTCCGCCGGGCAGAAGACCCGCGTGCTTATGGCGAAGGCCATGGTCAACGAGCCGGAGCTGCTGCTGCTCGACGAGCCGACGGCGAGCCTGGATCCGGAATCAGCGGACCGCATCCGCGGTTACCTGGAAAACTACCGCGACCGGACCGGCGCGGCGATCCTCATGGCAAGCCACAACATGCCCGAGGTCGAGCGTCTGTGCGATCACGTCCTGATCATGCAGCGCGGCCGCATCGTCGACCGTGGCCCGCCGGCCGACCTGGTCGCCAAGCACGGCCGTCAGACCTTGGAGCAGGTGTTCCTCGACATCGCCCGCGCCGACGCCGAACGCAAGACGCCGGGAGCCGCCGCATGAGCGTGGAAACGGGCTCGCGCCGTAATGTGCCGCAGCGGAATGGGGCTGGCAGCTTCTCGCTGCGCCGCGTCTCCGCGTTGGTCCTGCGGTATGCCTATCTCTTGCTGGGATCCTGGGCCCGGGTCCTGGAGCTCGCCTACTGGCCGAGCGTGCAGATTATCCTCTGGGGATTCATCGCCAAGAATTTCAGCGGCCACACGACCGGCGGCGCCGGAATCGCCGGGGCGCTGCTCGCCGCGGTCCTGCTGTGGGATATCCTGTTCCGGGGTCAGCTCGGCTATACCGTCTCCTTCCTGGAGGAACTCTGGTCGCGCAACCTGGGCCAGCTCTTCATCAGCCCGCTGCGCCCCTACGAGATGGTCCTGTCGCTGACGACGATCAGCCTGATCCGCGCCCTGATCGGCGTCTGCCCCGCGATCCTGATCGCCATCCCTCTCTATGGCTTCTCGCTTTTCGACCTCGGCCTGCCGCTCGTGGGTTTTTTCGCCAATCTGATGGTCACGGGATGGGCGCTCGGCCTGTTCGTCACCGCGCTGTTGCTGCGGGTCGGGCTCGGCGCGGAGAGCGTCGCCTGGATGGCGCTCTTCCTGATCGCGCCGGTCAGCGCCATTTACTATCCCGTCCACGTGCTGCCGGTCTGGCTGCAATGGGTCGCCTGGTCGCTGCCGCCCGCCTATGTCTTCGAGGGCATGCGGGCGATCCTGTTCAACGGCGTTTTCCGGGGCGACCTGCTGGTCGGCGCGGTCCTGCTGAACGTGCTGTATTTCATCTTGGGCGGCCTGACGTTCACGTTCAGCTTCCGCATGGCGCGGCGGCAGGGCTACCTGCACCAGCTCGGCGAATAGCGTTCAGGCCGGCGTGCTGTCCGGACGCGCGAGCGCGCCCCGCAGCAAGCCGAGGACGAGCAAAGCTGCGCTGCCGTCCTCCGCAGCAATACCGAGATCGATCACGGATGCCTTGCCGAGGCGCTCCTGCAACGCCAGGAATGCCCCGCCGGATGCCTGCTGCGCAAGGACGCAGTGGTCGAGCGCGGACTCGTTCACCCGGTGGAGCGCGGCCGCGGCCGCGAGGGCACCGAAGCCGTCGAGAATGACTGGAACGCCGCCCACGCGGGCGGCGGTCACGGCGCCGGCCAGCGCGGCAAGAGCATGCCCCCCATGGCGAGCCAGCGCGGCAAACGGCGCATCGCCACCCGGTGTCGCATCAGCAAATAGAGCCTTTGAAAGCGCGGCGGCGGCCTCGGTGACACCGGGACCCGTGGCGGCCAGGCACAGCAGGTCGAGCCCTTCGTCAACGGCCGTCATGCCATAGGCCATGGCGGCCGCGCATTGCTTTTGGCTCAACGCAGCCGCATCCCCCGCCGGCGCGTCGAGCGCCATCTCGTAGACCCGCAGCTCCGCGTCATACGCGCGGCAGAGCGCGCCGACCCGCGCCGTCCCCGTCCGCAATGCCTCGAGGGCAGGCTTCGCCGCCGCCTCGCCGCCCTCAGTCCACCGGCCGAGGAAAACCGCCGCGCGCGGCCGTTCCAGCCGAGGCGTGCAACGCCCTTGCCCGGTGCCCATCCAGGCTGCGAGCCCGTCGAGCAGGCCGAGCGACCCATCCGCCGGTGCGTCTTCGCGCCGCCACTCAGGTAGCGATTCGATCAGCGCGCGGATCTCTCCGAGCGATGCGTCGAGCGTGTCGGTCATCCGTCCCAGTCTTTGTCCAGGTTGTCTTCGTCCAAGTCCGGCGGCGGTATCGCCCGGCGGCCGCATGGCCGTCAACAAACTATCACATGCCTACCGCTTGGCCCCGCATCGGCCCGGAACTATAAAAGGGCATTCTGGGTTCCATTTCCGAGTGAAACCGATCATGACCGAAACCCGTTGGTGGTGGATCCGCCACGCCCCCGTCATTCAGAGCGAGAACCGGATCTACGGCCAGACCGACCTGCCGGCCGACTGTTCGGACGCGGCGCTGTTCGGCGCGCTCGCCAGGGCGTTGCCGCGTAACGCCGTGCTGGTCACCAGCGACCTGCAGCGCGCGGTCCAGACTGCGGCTGCAATCGCCGAAGCCGGTCTCGAACTGCCGGCGGGAATCCTCGATCCGGCGTTGCGGGAACAGCATTTCGGCGACTGGCAGGGCGAGATGCGCGAAGAATTCGTCGCGCGCCGCGGCGGCCATATCAGAGGATTCTGGCTCGCGGCGGCGGACGAGCGCGCGCCCAACGGCGAGAGTTTCGTTGACCTCGTCACCCGCGTCATTCCGGCGGTCGAACGCTACACCCGCGACCATGGCGGGAAGGACATCGTTTGCGTCGCGCATGGCGGCACGATCAAGGCCGCCCTGGCGCATGCCCTCCAGCTCGACTACGAGCGGGCGCTCGCCTTCTCGCTCGCCAATTGCTCGCTCACTCGGCTCGACCATATCGTGCAGCCGGACGGCGCCGACCGGTGGCGTGTCGGCATGGTCAATTGGTCGCCCCAGCCCTAGAGCCGCTGGAATCGGACCGGACCGGCTGTTAGGCTCGCGGCATGGACGATGTCGACATGACGCGCTCGCCGATCGTGTTGCTGATCGCGGCCGGCGCTGCGCTCCTGCTTTTCTACCTTCTTTACCGCTCGAGCCGCCGCGTCTCCGAGCGGGCGGCTCAGCCGCGTCAGAGCATCAGCTACGAAAGTGTCGCGACGCCCATCGCCAAGGCGAATGCCAAGCTCCGCGCCAAATTTCCGGCGCTTGCCGGCGTCGGCTCCGAAGAAGGTATCGAGCTCGTCCGGTTCGGCATCTTCAATTGGAGCGAGGTCGACCTCGCGGACAGCCAGATCGACCAGCCGATCGCGGCCCGCTTTGCCGAAGGGAGCGAAGTGCTCTCGGCTGCGCTCGGCGAGACCATCAAGGCCGACATCACCCTTCCCGAGCCGCCCACGGTTACCGGCTGCAACGTTGTCTTTCCCAAGTTCGCTATCCCGGCGCACGGCACGGTGATCTTCAACATCATCGTGCGCGGGAAGGGACGCCTCGAGGCCGTCGCCGGCAGGTTCGAGGGCCGGGGACCGCTTCGGCGGTTGGGATGAGCCGCGGTCGCCGCGCCGCCCATTCGATGCGCATACGGACCGGTGCCGTCCGGGGGAACCTTCTTCCGCCGGGGACGTTCTCGGCGAGCCAACTGGGCCCGGTGGACATTTCGTACCTATTATGATTCGCTCATGCGGCCAGCACCAATCATCAACAACGGGAGTGACCCGATGTACCGAGCTTTCGTCCGCCTTTGCCTGTTTCTCGCATTGGCAGTCTCCGTTTCTTCGGCGCCGGCATTCGCCGAAACGGACCAAGAAGGCCTCGTCGAAAAGGCGCGCGTCACCGTGGATGGCTTCGCGCGGGATCAGGAAGTCGGACCGACGGTCAAAAAGCTGCTCAAATCCGCCAAGGCGGTCGTGGTCTTTCCGGCCGTTCTCAAGGGGGCGTTTTTCGTCGGCGCCGAAGGCGGCAGCGGCGTGCTGCTTGCAAAGGGCGACGGCGGTAAGTGGAGCTATCCCGCCTTCTACACCTTGGGCGGCGCCAGCTTCGGCTTGCAGATCGGCGGCCAGTCGTCCGAAGTCATGCTGCTGATCATGACCAGCAAAGGAATCAACTCGGTCCTCAACAACGAGGTCAAGCTGGGCGCGGATGTGAGCGCCGCGGTCGGCCCCGTTGGCGTCGGCGCGGCAGCCGCGACCACAACGAACCTGCGCGCGGACATCTACACCTTTTCACGCAACGCCGGCGCCTATATCGGCGCGAGCATAGCCGGGGCCGTAATCCATCCGCGGCGCGAGTGGAACCACAACTATTACGGCAGCACGGCCGCATCGCCGCAGGCGATCGTGCTGGAAGGAAAATACTTCAACCCGCAGGCGGACCCACTGCGTCAGGCGCTGTCGGCGCTTAATTGATCGGGCCGCGCCGGCGGCCCAGCCGGGCCCGAAAACCGTGGTGCAGGGGCGATGGCCCGGCTGTTCGATGCCTATGTCATGGTCGATTGGAGCGCCGCCGGCCGTCCGCGGCAGGGGCGGGACAGCATCTGGTATGCGGTGCTGGCCAACGACGGATCGGCGCCGCGTCTTATGGCGCTCGAGAATCCGCCGACCCGGGACCGGGCGACGGCCGACCTTTCCGCTCTGTTCGCCACCCTGCTCGACGCCGGAAAGCGCGTCCTGGCGGGCTTCGACTTCCCCTTTGGATTTCCTGCCGGCACAGCCGCGAAATTGGGGTTTGCCGGCCTTCCATGGCGGCACATGTGGCAGGCGTTGAGCGACGGCCTGGAAGACGCGCCCGACAACCGGAACAACCGCTTCGACTTGGCCGAGCGGTTGAACGAACGGCTCAGCGGCGAGGCCTTTCCCTTCTGGGGCAATGTCCGCGAGGAGAATCGCCGCTGGCTCCGGCGGCGTGGCCGGCGCCCGCATGGCCCGGCCGATCTGCGCGAGCGCCGCTTGTGCGACGTGCGCCTGCGCAGCACCCAGCCGGTATGGAAGCTCGCCGGCGTGGGCGCCGCCGGCAGTCAGGCGCTGACGGGGATTCCGCGGGTCTGGCAGATGCGGCGCGACCCGCGACTCGCGCGCAAGGCCCATATATGGCCGTTCGAGACGGGGCTTCGATTCGATCCCCGTCCGCAGCTTCTGCTCGCCGAGACTTACCCGTCACAGGTCGCCGCGCCCGCGATCCCGGAGAAGCCCAAGGACGCGGCCCAGGTCGTCGCGATCGCCCGGCATTTCGCTACTTTGGACGACGCAGGCAGGCTCGAAACATTGTTCGGCGGCGGCGCGTTGAACGGCGAAGAGCGCCGTTGCGTCGAACGGGAAGAAGGGTGGATCCTCGGTGCGCTTGACCCTTGACACAATTCGGCAATCAGCAGAAGACAGCGCCATGAAAGACTTCCGCGATCTTGATGTTCTACACGCCGCGCACGACCTCGTTGTCGTCGTTCACGACATCAGCCAGTCCTTTCCGGACGACGAGCATTTCGGCGTGACGACGGCGATCAGGCACGCCGCCCTGTCGATTCCCCGCAGCATTGTTGTCGGCTGCGGGCGTGGATCGGATGACGCGTTGAGGAAAGGGCTCGAGCACGCCTCCGGGTACGCGAGCGAGCTCGAATACCTCATGCTGCTCGCCAGCGAGGTCGGCATCATTGACGATGAAACGCTTGAAGAGGTCGGCGGGAGTCTGAGCGAATTCAAGACGCGGCTCGCGGAAGAGCTGGGCGAGCTCTAGCCCCGACGCTGCCTTCCAGGCCTCAGTCCTTGGCGCCGGCGCGAACCAGCATCGTTTCGAGCCGGGGATCCCGCCCCGCCTGCGCCCAGCCAAGGGCGCCCCGCCCGGTATAATCCAGAACCGTCAGGTTCGGACTGTAACGCAGCAGCAGCTGGACCACCGACGCGCGGTCCTGCCGAACGGCAAGCATGAGCGGGGTGAGGCCCTCCTTGGTCTGGTGATCGATATCGGCGCGCGCCTTGATCAGGCGTTTGACGACATCCAGATGCCCGCGCTCGGCCGCCCAGCACAGGGCGGTCTTGCCGTAATGGTCTTCGTGATCGATCGCGGCGCCGTTGTTGATGGCAAGCTCGACCAGGTCGAGAAAGCCGTTCGCCGCGGCGATATTCAGCACCGTGTCGCCGGCCGGATTCTCGTCTTCGATCGACTTGCCTTTGCTGAGCAGATACTGGACGGCCGCGGTGTCGTCATTCTCGGCATCCCCGAAGATCGGATTGACCCCGAACACGTCCGAGGCGGAGGCGTTGCCGGCGAGCAGCGCCAGCGCGGCGGCGGCCGCGAGGATCGGCAGCAATCGGAGAGCTTGTGGCTTACGGCTCTCGTTTCCCGGACGCCATCGCATTTTACAGGTTCATGCCGTTGTTTGCCCATTCATGGCTCACCCTTCCATCCTGCCAGACAAGCATCGGGCCCGCAAAGTTCTTCTGCCCGTTCACGAAGCTATGATCTTGGCGAATCTCGATTAAACTACCCTCATGTTCCATTGGTTCACATTCCACGTCGCCGCCCTGGTCCTCGTCGCCGCGCTGTTCGGCGGCATGCTGATGTTCATGGCGGTCTTCGCGCCACTGGTCTTTCGCAACCTTCCGGAAGCGACGGCGGCCGCTTTCATGCGCGCGCTGTTCCCCGTCTACTACCGGGTGGGCGGCATTCTCGCCCTGGTCGCGGCCCTGCCGCTGGTACCGGCCCGATCCTACATGCCGGAAATCACCGCCCTGGTTATCGTCGCCGGCGGTTTCGTCTTCGCCAACAAGATCTTACGGCCGCGGCTCAATCGGGCGCGGGACGAGAGCCGGAAGGAGGATTTCCGCCGCCTGCACGGGATGAGCATGCTGCTCCATCTCGCACAGTTCATCGCCGTCGCCGTCGTCCTGGTCCGGCTCGCGCAATAGGCGGCACCCGACGGCCCAAACAAAAGAGAAGCGACCCGCAAATCTTCGTTCGGCAACGGCGCCGGATGTGCTACGTTCGCGCGCCCGGATGGTCTTGCGAATGGCCGTGCGATGGAGCTTCCTTTCTGGAAACGGAAACGTCTCGACGAGATGACCACCGATGAGTGGGAATCGCTCTGTGACGGCTGCGGCAAATGCTGTCTCCACAAAATCGAGGATGAAGACAGCGGCGACATCGCCTTCACCAATGTCGCCTGCCGGTACCTCGACTCCGATACCTGCCGCTGCAGCGACTATGCGAATCGGCAGAAAAACGTCAGCGACTGCGTACGCCTGACGCCGGCGCTGGTCCCAAAGCTCCGCTGGCTTCCGGACAGCTGCGCCTATCGGTTGGTGGCGGAAGGCCGCGACCTGTTCTGGTGGCACCCCCTCGTCTCGGGGGACAAGGCGACGGTGCATTCCGCGGGCGCGTCAGTCCGCGGCAAGATCATTTCCGAGGACGACGTCGCCGACCTGGAAGACCACGTCCAGGACTGGCTGGACGCCGTGGCCGACCCGTTCGGCAAGTCATCGGCGGAGGGCCCAAGCCGGTGACGCGGGAGATCTGTCTCGTGCTGCGGGGGAATCCGATCACCCTTCCAATTCAGCGCAACCGGCGGGCGCGGCAAATCACCATTCATATCGATGCCTCGATCGGTGGCGCGAAGATCGTCATGCCTGCCTATGCCGCGATTGCCGACGCCAAAGCCGCGGTGCGTGAGCACGAGGACTGGCTGCTCGACAGGTTGTCGAAGCTGCCGCCGCGCATTCCGTTTATTCATGGCGCGGTCATCCCTTTCCAGGGCGTCAATCACCGCATCCGGCATTTCCCCGGTCAGCGCGGCATCGTCGCGTGCGCCGATGGCGAAATCCATGTGTTCGGCCGGCCGGAACATGTCGCGCGCCGCGTGACCGACTGGCTGAAGTCGGAAGCGCAACGCACCATTTCCCCGCTGTGCCTCGCCAAGGCGGCCAAGATCGACCGCCGCGTTCGCCGCGTGGTCGTCCGCAGTCAGCGCAGCCGCTGGGGGAGCTGCGGCGCGAACGGGCATCTTTCCTTCAATTGGCGGCTCATCCTCGCCCCCGACGACGTGCTGGACTATGTGGTCGCCCATGAGGTCGCCCACCTCATGGAGATGAACCATTCGCCGGCCTTCTGGCGCGTCGTGCGGCGGCTGACGCCCGAAATGGAAAACGCGCGCGCGTGGCTGAACCGCAAGGGCCAGCAGCTCTACCGCTACGGATAAGGATTCAGCGCTGCGTCAGGTCGCCCGCTTTCCCAAGGAGCGGATGGGGCGGGACGCCCTTCAAGGCGTCGCTCATGAAGAGGTGCCACATATGCGCCGCGAGCGATCCGCCGCTGACGTTCTTCATCGGGGAGAAATCGTCGTTGCCGAGCCAAACACCGGTGACCAGATCCGGCGTGTAGCCGATGAACCAGGCGTCCCGGTTGTCCTGGTTGGTGCCCGTCTTTCCGGCAGCGGGACGGTCGAGTCGCGCCGCCTTTCCGGTGCCCCAGGCGACGACGGCGGAAAACAGGTCGTTCAGCCCCGCGACGTATTCCGGGGCGATCAACCGGCCGGGGCCGCCGCCCCGCCGGTGGTAGAGCACGCGGCCGTTGCCGTCGCGAATCTCCTCGATGCCATAGGGCCAGACGCCGTCCCCGCCATTCGCGACGACGGCATAGGCGCCCGTGAGCTCGAGCAGGGTGACCTCGTTCGTGCCCAGGGCCAGCGACGGGTCGGGGCGGAGCGGCGTGGTGATGCCGAGCCTGCGGGCGATCTGGATCACCTTGTTGCGGCCGACCCGCTCGGTAAGCCCGACGGCGACCGAGTTGGATGACCGCGCCGCGGCTTCGCGGAAGGTCACGTCACCCCGGTATACCGAGCCGGCATTGCGCGGCGACCAGCCCCGCACGGTGACCGGCCGGTCGGAGACCTTGTCGTCGGGCCGGAGACCCGATTCCAAGGCGGCGAGAAAGACGAACAGCTTGAACGCCGAGCCCGGTTGCCGCAGAGCACGGGTCGCCCGGTTATACTGGCTCTCGCCGTAGTCGCGGCCGCCAACCATCGCGCGCACCGCGCCGTCGGGGCTCATAGCGACGAGCGCCGCCTGCGAGACCTTGCGCTTGACGTTTTCGTCCAGCACCCGCATGGCCGCTGCCTTCGCCTCCTGCTGCATGCGCGGATCGAGCGTCGTGCGGATCACCACGTCGCCCGATATGTAGCTGACATAATCGTCGACGCGGTCGAGCACCCAATCGGTGAAATAATGTGCGCTGGCATTCTGGACGCGATCGGGCCCGAACCGCACTTCGTCGTGCCGCGCGCGCGCCGCGGCCGAGTCGCTGATCCAGCCGGCGCGCGCCATCTGCACGAGCACGAGGTTTGCCCGCTCCGCCGCCCGCTTCGGCGCGACAATCGGGTTGTCGCGCGAGGGCGCTTTGACCAGGCCCGCCAGCACCGCCGACTCGAACAGCGTCAGCCGTGCGGCGCTGCGGCCGAAATAGCGGTGCGCCGCGGCATCGACGCCATACGCCCCGGCGCCGAAATAGACGCGGTTGAGATAGATGCTGAGGATCTGATCCTTGGTGAAGCGCTGCTCGAGCCAGAGCGCCAGCAGCGTCTCCTGGATCTTCCGGCGGAACGTCCGCTCGCGCGTAAGGAACAGGTTCTTCGCCAGCTGCTGGGTAATCGTGCTGCCGCCTTCGCGAATTCCGCCGGAGGCGAGATTGCGCAGACCCGCGCGGACAATCCCGATGATGTCGATGCCCGGATGCTCGTAGAAGCGCCGGTCCTCGATGGCGAGAAAGGCGCGCGGAAGATAGGGCGGCAGATCGCGGACGCGAACCGCCTGCCCGTGCACCTCGCCGTAGCGCGCGATGACCGAGCCGTCGGCTGCAAGCACCGTCACCGTCGGCTTGCGGGTGGTGGCCTTCTCGAGGTCCGCGATATCGGGCAGGTCCCGGGCATACCAGGCAACGATTGCTGCGAAGCCCAGCAGCGCCCAAACCGAGGCCGTAAGCGCGAACCAGAGGAGGCGGGTGAGGAAGGGACGTCCGGGCGGGTCCTCGGGCGGCCGCCGGCCGCTTGACCTGGCGCGCTCGCGACCACCGCCTTGATTGCGCGGCTCACGCTGGTCGCGGGTGGCGCGCAGCGGCGGCGGGTTTCGCCGCGGCCGTCGGCCGCTGTTTGCCCGTTTGGTCATCGGGGCATATATAGTACCAATCGCCCCCGATTAACCATTGATCTTGCGGATTTTTGCAAAAAACATCCCACTTTCCGACACGGCGCGGCATTGGGGTATGCAGTTTTGAATTATTCGAAAGAGTTTATTATTTCCCCTGTTCAAATGATATTATTTTTGCTAAGGCGTTTAACACTGACGAGATTGACCTATATCAAAGCCCATGAATGTCGTTCGTCCGTTTACTGGTGTGCTTGACCGGCTGAAGGCCGTGGGGCTGCGGCCGACGCGGCAACGGCTCGCATTGGCGAAATTGCTTTTCGAGGGCGAGGATCGGCACGTGACCGCCGAACAGCTTCATTCCGAGGCGCATGCGGCCAACATCAAGGTCTCCTTGGCGACGGTCTACAACACCCTGCACCAGTTCACCGAAGCGCAGCTGATGCGTGAAGTGGTCGTCGAGCCCGGGCGCTCGTATTTCGATACGAATATCACCGACCATCACCATTTCTTCCATGAGGACGCGGGCGAGCTGACCGACATTCCGGCGACGGCCGTGTCGGTCGACCGGCTGCCGGCGACCCCGGAAGGAACCGAGATCAAACGCGTCGACGTGATCATTCGTCTGCAAAATTCCTGACGACGTTCAATCCAATAAATTTCAGTTTAGAGTAATTCTAAACTGTTGACTCGTGCCGCACGCTGGTCCATATATTAACCGTGCGCGCTCGAACCGCGCGGGATTCGCTTTGATCCGGCGCGCAATCGGGCACACAAGAGAATCCATCCGAAGGGAACGACTACCAGGAGGGACCCATGTCCTTAAAAGGCACGAAGACAGAAAATAACTTGAAAGAGGCTTTCGCGGGCGAGAGCCAGGCGAACCGCCGTTATCTCTATTTCGCGCAAAAGGCCGACGTCGAAGGCTACAACGACGTCGCCGCCGTGTTCC
>CAZPFL010000043.1:24900-27437 GCA_964585785.1 uncultured Rhodospirillaceae bacterium | reverse complement strand
TATCAGCCGGAGATCAGCCAGGGCCGGCTCGAGGCGCTGCTCAACTTCCAGACCATGGTCACGGACCTGACCGGCATGGAGATCGCGAACGCGTCGCTGCTGGACGAGGCGACCGCGGCGGCCGAGGCCATGGCCATGTGCCATCGCGTGAGCAAGAGCGACAGCAATGCCTTTTTCGTCTCCGAGCGCTGCCATCCGCAGACGATCGACGTCGTGCGGACGCGCGCCGAGCCGGTCGGCATTCAGGTCATCGTCGGCGACGAGCGTGCAGGCCTGCCGACGGAAGAGGTGTTCGGCGTGCTGCTGCAATATCCGACGGTCGACGGATCGGTCGACGATTACGCGGGGATCGTCGAGCGCGCGCATCAGCGGGGCGCGCTGGTTTGCGTCGCGGCCGACCTGTTGGCGCTGCTGCTGTTGACGCCGCCGGGCGAATGGGGCGCGGATATCGTGGTCGGCAGCGCCCAGCGCTTCGGCGTGCCGCTCGGCTTCGGCGGGCCACACGCCGCCTATATGGCGACGCGCGACGCGCACAAGCGCTCACTGCCCGGGCGGCTGGTCGGCGTGTCGGTCGATGCGCGCGGCCGGCCCGCGATGCGGCTGGCGTTGCAGACCCGCGAGCAGCATATCCGGCGCGAGAAGGCGACCAGCAATATCTGCACGGCGCAGGTGCTGCTGGCGGTTATGGCCGGCTTCTACGCGGTTTATCATGGGCCAAACCGTCTGCGGACCATCGCGGAGCGGGTGCACCGGCTGACCGCCATCCTGGCGGACGGGCTCAAGCGGCTCGGCACGCCGCCGACCGAAGCGCATTTTTTCGATACGCTGGTCATTCCGGTGGCGGACGCCGCGGCGGTGCATCAGCGGGCCGTCGCGGCCGGCTTCAACCTGCGGCGCATCGACGATCGGACGGTCGGCATCTCGCTCGATGAGACGACCACGCCCGAAGACGTCGAAACCCTATGGCGCGCTGTTTCCGGGCGCGCCGATCCGGGCTTTACGGTCGACGCGCTGGACAAGGCGCAGCCGGATGCGATTCCGGCGGCGCTGAAGCGAACGTCGCGCTGCCTGACCCATCCGGTGTTCAATAGCCATCGTTCGGAAACGGAGATGCTGCGCTATCTGCGGCGCCTTCAGGCGCGGGACATTGCGCTCGACCGGTCGATGATTCCGCTCGGCTCCTGCACCATGAAGCTGAACGCGACGACCGAGATGCTGCCGGTCACCTGGCCGGCATTTGCACGCATTCACCCCTTCGTGCCGCTCGATCAGGCGAAAGGCTCGCTTGCCCTGATCCACGGGCTCGAGGACATGCTGAAGCGGATCACCGGCTTCGCTGCGGTGACGCTGCAGCCCAATGCCGGATCGCAGGGCGAATATGCAGGCCTTCTGGTCATCCGCCGCTATCACGCATCGCGCGGCCAGGGCGAGCGCAACATCTGCCTGATCCCGAGCTCGGCACACGGCACCAACCCGGCGAGCGCGACCATGGCCGGGATGACCGTCGTCGTCGTGGGTTGCGACGAGAACGGCAATATCGACGTCGAGGATCTCAAGGCGAACGCCGCGCAGCACGCGGACCGGCTCGCCGCGCTCATGGTGACCTATCCGTCGACTCACGGCGTGTTCGAGGAGAGCATCGTCGAGATCTGCGAGATCGTGCACCGGAACGGCGGGCAGGTTTACATGGACGGCGCGAACCTGAACGCGCTGGTCGGGTTGTGCACGCCGGGCCGGTTTGGGCCGGACGTCGCGCATCTGAACCTGCACAAGACCTTTTGCATTCCGCATGGCGGCGGCGGGCCGGGCGTCGGGCCGATCGGCGTGGCGGCGCATCTGGCGCCGTACCTGCCGGGACATGTGGTGGTGCCGGAAGGTGGGCCAAAAGGCGTCGGCGCCATCTCCGCGGCGCCCTGGGGCAGCGCGGGCATCCTGCCGATTTCCTGGGCGTATATCGCGCTGATGGGGGCCGAGGGGCTGACGAAGGCGACGCAGGTGGCGATCCTCAACGCGAACTACATTGCCAAGCGGCTAAGCCCTTCCTACCCGGTGGTCTACACTGGAGCGCATGGCCTGGTCGCGCATGAGTGCATCATCGACGTGCGGATGTTCAAGGACTCGGCGGACGTGACCGTGGACGACGTGGCGAAGCGCCTGATGGATTACGGCTTCCACGCGCCCACCATGTCATGGCCGGTAGCAGGCACGCTGATGATCGAGCCGACCGAAAGCGAGTCCCGGGCGGAGATCGACCGCTTCTGCGACGCGATGATCGCCATCCGCGAGGAGATCCGGCGCGTCGAGACGGGCAAGCTCGACCGCGCGAACAATCCCTTGAAAAGGGCGCCCCATACGCTCGACGACATCGCCTCGGCGGACTGGGATCGGCCGTATGGCATCGAAGAGGCGGTGTTCCCGGTTTCCGCGCTCCGCGAGGACAAATACTGGCCGCCGGTTAACCGGATCGACCAGGTCTATGGCGACCGCCATGTCGTCTGCAGCTGCCCGCCGCCGGAGGCGTATAAGGAAGCCGCCGA
>CAZPFL010000043.1:0-24800 GCA_964585785.1 uncultured Rhodospirillaceae bacterium | reverse complement strand
CGCCGACGCGTTTGAAACGACGATTGGATGATTGTCTTGAGATGGTGGCCCGCGGAGGCTCTTTCGGCCGCGGACACCGGAGGGCCGGCTACTGGAGCTTCTGGGGAAGCTCGTTGATCGCCTTGTCGACCAGCCGGTCGGACAGCTCGCCCTGCACCTTTTCGGCCAGGATCTTTTCCGTCGCGGCAATCGCCAGGTCGACCGCGATCTCGCGCACTTCCTGTACCGCCGCCGATTCCGCCTGGGCGATTTTCTCGAGCGCCAGCGCTTCCTGGCGCTTCAGCAGCTCTTCCAGCGCCTTCTCGGCCTCGCTACGGTGGATCGCCGCGTCTTCCTTGGCCTGCTTGACTATTTCTTCCGCTTCCTGCGCCGCCTCGCGCTGTTTGCGCTGGTAGGAGGCGAGCAGGGTCTGCGCTTCCTCGCGCAGCCGCTGCGCCTCCTCGACCTCCGAGCGGATCTGCTCGATGCGGCTATCCAGGCCAGACATCAGCGCCTTCTTCACCGGCTTGAACATCAGCACGACGAAGATGACGAAGGCGAGGGCCGTCCAGAATTCGGGCTCCTGTATGAATTCGCTCATCAGCGTCGATCCTCCAGGGCCGACCGGATCGCATTGTCGGCGTCGGCTTCCGCTACCGAGACGCCGATGAGTCGCGCCGCGGCGCTCTGAACGACGTCGAGGGTTGCCATGCGGATATTTTCCACGGCGCGCTGCTTTTCGCCGGCAATCCGGTTCTCAGCCTCACGGGTCTGGCCGGAAAGCCGGCGCGAAAGCTCTTCCTGGCGCCGCGTGCGCTCGGTTGCCAGCGCTTGCACGACCTGGCGATGGATATCCTGCGCCTCGGCGGAGGCATCCGCGAGCGCCTTCTGATAGGCGGCAAGCACCTCTTCGGCTTCCGACTTGAGCGCTTGCGCCCGTTCCAAATCGCTGTCGATGCGATTCTGGCGCGCGTTCAGAACCTCGGCGATGCGCGGCAACGCCACCTTCCAGGCGATCAGGAACAGCGCCACAAAGGTGACGAGCAGCCAGAAAAGCTGGCTCGGGAAATGCGCTGGATCGAGTTGAGGCATGAGCGTCGGCTCCCGGGCCCGTTAAACCGGGCTGTTGCTCAACCGAAGAGGATCAGGAACGAGATCAGCAGAGCGTAAAGCGCCACCGCTTCGACGAGCGCGAAGCCGATCCACATGAACAGCTGAACGCGCGGAATCGCGCCCGGATTGCGCGCGCCCGAAGCGATCATCGAAGCGAAGATGTTGCCGATACCCGCGCCGACGCCACCGAGCCCGACGACCGCGAGGCCCGCGCCGATCAATTTTGCGGCTGCTACTTCCATTGTTTCGTCCTTTCTTCAATCAGTCGAAATCGAATGAACCCGAATTGCGATTGGTTTCCTTGGCCGCCCGTCGCCGATCAGTGCATATGCAGCGCGTCGTTGAGATAGACGCAGGTCAGGATGGCGAAGACATAGGCCTGCAGCAAGGCGATGATGGTTTCCAGCCCCGTCAGCGCTATGACCACGACCATCGGTGCGATGCCGGCGATGCCCAGCAGGAGAATGAAGCCCGCGAACACCTTCAACATGGTATGGCCGGCCGTCATGTTGGCGAACAGACGGAGCGACAGGCTAACGGGCCGGGACAGATAGGATAGGATTTCGATCGGGACGATCAGCCATGTCAGGAACCACGGCACGCCTTCCGGCAGGAAAAATTTGAAGAAGTGGAAGCCGTGCTTCATGAAGCCGACGATCGTAACCCCGACGAACACCGTCAGCGCCATGCCGAAGGTCACGATCAGATGGCTGGTGAAGGTGAAGCTGTAAGGCAGCAAGCCGATCAGGTTGCCGGCGAAGATGAACATGAACAGCGTGAACACGAAGGGGAAATAGCGCCGCCCCTCCTGGCCCACATTGTCGCGGATCATGTTGGCGACGAATTCGTAGGACATCTCGGCGACGACCTGCCAGCGGCCCGGCACCAGCGAGCCGCGGCGCATGCCGAAGATGAGGAAGACCGACACGACAACGACGGCGGCGGTCATCGCCAGCGCCGAGTTGGTGTAGGAGATATCGATCCCGCCGACGTTGAACGGAATGATCTTCTTGATCAGGAATTGCGCGAGCGGGCTATGGTGGCCCGCGGCGGCGGCTGCTTCTGCCATCTTTTGCCTTACCTGCTCCCCTTGTCCCCGTCAGGCGTCTTTTCGCGCCGCGACCCGTTCTTATCCCGGCGATAGCCGGCAGCATAGCCGTATCCGCTTACGGCGCGATAGACGTTCAGGAAGCCGGCCGCGCTTCCCAAGAAGAAAAACGCGATCAGCATCCAGGGCCCGGTACCCAGCCAGCGGTCCAGCAGCAACCCGATGCCAACGCCCACGCCCAAGGCCGCAACGAGCTCGACCCCGATCCTAAGCGCAAACCCGAGACCCGATCCAATCGACGCCTGGTCCGGTCCCTCGTCGTTTTCCGCGCTCTGGCTGGGACGTCGCTCGCGCGCCCGGCGAAGCCTGGCGTCGAGGTCTTCCAGGGATGGCGAAGGTTTCTCTCCCATTATGCCTCCACCGCCCCGGAACCCGTGGACCGCCTGTTACAGTGGCTGCCCGCGTGCCCGAAATCGCGCGCACGATAGTGAGCAGGGCATAGGCTGTCAAGGCGCAATGGGCCGCGTTAAAAATACTGCAGCATGAAGGATTTCCTGGCGTCCGGCGCGGGTCGTCCCGGCCCGGTCAAGCGGACTCCCGAAGCGCTTCCGCGCGCCGCAGGTCGACGGAGACGAGCTGGCTGACGCCGCGCTCGCCCATGGTGACGCCGAACAGCCGATCCATCCGCGCCATGGTCATACGATGATGGGTTACACAGAGGAAGCGGGTCTGCCCGCCATGCGCGATTTCGTCCAGAAGCGTGCAGAACCGATCGACATTCGCGTCGTCCAGCGGAGCGTCGACCTCGTCCAGTACGCAAATCGGCGCCGGGTTGGTCAGGAACACCGCGAACAGCAGCGACAAGGCCGTGAGCGCCTGCTCGCCGCCGGATAAAAGCGACATGATCTGCAGCTTCTTGCCCGGCGGGCTCGCCATGATCTCGAGCCCGGCGTCGAGCGGGTCTTCCGACTCCGTGAGGGTCAGATGGGCCCGGCCGCCGCCAAACAGGCGGACGAACAGCTCCTGGAAGTGTTGATTGACCGTTTCGAAGGCCGCCAGCAGCCTTTCCCGGCCCTCGCGGTTGAGCGAGGCGATGCCCTGCCGCAGCCGGGCGATGGCGGCGACCAGGTCCTCACGCTCCGACTTCATGGTCGAAATCTGCTCTTCGAGCTCGGCCAGTTCGGTTTCGGCGCGCAGGTTGACCGGTCCCATGGAATCACGCTGGCGGCTCAAGCGTTCGATCTTCTCCTCCACCTCGGTGACGTCCGGGGGCGTCTCCGTGGCTGTGATCTGCGCGACCTGCAGGACGTCGTCGGGCGCGCAGCGCAGGCGCTCGCGGATGCGCTCGGCCACCGTGCGGCATTCCGTTTCCGCCTGCTCGAGCTGCGCTTCGCAGCGCACGCGCGTCTCCCGCGCCTCGGCAAGGGCGGCTTCCGCGGCGCGCAGCGCCTTGTCCGCTTCGGCCAGCGCAGCCTCGCCTTCGGCAAGCCGGTCCGCCGCCTGCTTCCGCGCCTGCTCGGACTGGGTGATCGTGTCGAGCAGACGGCTGCGCTGCTGCTCGATCTCACCCGGACGCGCCGACAGGCGGCCTTTCTGCTGCTCGGCCGATTGCTGGCGCTCGGAAAGCTGGTCGAGACGGGACGCCGTGTTTCCCACTCGGTTCTGCCAATCCTGCAGCTCCTGCGAGACCGCGGTGAAGCGGCGCTTGCGCTCCTCCGCCTCACGGACAGCGCGGTCATGGGCGCTGCGCCGCTCGGCCTCGACGCCGCGCAGCGCGCCGACCTGCGTCCGCAGCGCTTCGATGCGCCGCCGCGCCTCGCTCGGGTCTTCCAGCGCCGCGATCGCCGCATCGGTTTCGGCAAGCGCCTTCTCGCTTTCGCGCAGATCGCTGAGTAGCTGCTCGGCCGATTCGGAGAGCGTGGTGACGCGCGACTGCGTGCCCGCGACGGCGCTCGCGGCGCGCGCATGCGCCGCGCGGCCGGCGTTCAAGCGGGCATAGGCCTCGTCGAGCACCTGGCGCGCGCGTTTTTCCGCCGAGATCACGCTCTGGACGGCGGTCTCGATCTCTTGAAGGCGATTGCGGGCGTGTGCCGCGTCGGTCTCGGCTTCCGCCCGCTCGCCCCGCAGCTCGGCCAGGCGATTGCGCTGCTGCAGCCGCTTGGCGGCGGGGGTCGGCGCGCCGACCTGCACCGTATAGCCGTCCCAGCGCCAAAGCCCGCCATCGCGGGATACCAGCATCTGCCCCGGCTGAAGCTGTGCGGCGAGGGCCGAGGCGGCCGAAGCGTCGTCCAGCACGCCGATGAAGGCGAGGCAGCGGGCCAGCACGCTTGGGCCATGCACGAAGCGCGACAGCGGCGTCGCCGCGCCCGGCAGAGGCGGCGGCGACTCGATTGGCGGCAAATTTGCCCAGTGAATCTCGGCGGCGGCATCGATCGGGGCGGTGAGATCCTCGCCTAGCGCCGCGCCCAGCGCGGTCTCGTAGCCGGCGTCGACCCGAAGCGCGTCGATCAGCGGCGGGAAAAGATCCGCCTCTCCCGACTCCAGCAGGTCGGCCAGCGTCTTCTCCTCGGCGGCCAGACTGCCGAGCGCCGCTTCGGCCTGCTGCGCCGTGTTGCGGGCGCCGGTCTCGGCCTGTGCCGCGTCCGCGCGGGCCTGCTCGGCCGAGGTCAGGTCCTGGCGGGCGAGGGCGACCGACTCTTCGGCGGCGGCGACTTCGCGCTCGGCTTCCTGCAACGCGCCATTCTGGCTCATCTCCGCGGATAGCCGGTCGCGCTCCGCGCCGATTTCCCGGGCACGGCTGCCGAGCCGTTCGATGCGCTGCTGCAGCTCCGCCTGCTGGCGGGCGAGCGCGGCGGCGCGGGCTTCGGCCTTCGCGACCTGCTCGGTCAGTGCTTCGAGCGTCTGCTCCTGGACCTGCAGCTCGCCGCGCGCGGCATCCAGGGCGTTGCGGGTGTCGGCGAGCGTCGCCTCTTCGCCCTCGCTGGCTTCGGCGATGGCGGCCTTCTCCGCCTCCAGCGCTTCGATTGCCTGCTGGGCGTCAGCGGCGAGGGTCCGCTCGCGCTCGATATCGGCGGCGATCAGGGTGAGCTGGCGGTCGGTTTCGCTGATGCCTTCCTGAACGCGGGTCTCTTCGTTTTCCAGCTCGCGCCGCGCCATGATCAGCCGCTGCAGCTCGGCCGACGCCTTCGCCTCTGTCTCGCGAAGGCCCGGCATGGCGGCCGCGGCGTCGCTCTGCCGCGTCGAGGCCGCGGCGGCGGCCGTGGTGCGCTCGTTGACGGCCTGTTCGCTTTCGTGCAGGCGTTGGCGTGCCTCGTCGCGGGCGCGCGTAGCACTTGTCCAGCGCGCATGCAGCAGGATCGCCTCGAGCTGGCGCAATTCCTCGGACATCTTGCGATAGCGTGTCGCCTGGCGCGCCTGGCGCTGGAGGCCCTGATACTGGCCTTCCAGGGCGCCCACGACGTCGTCGAGCCGCTCCAGATTCGTCTCCGCCGCCCGCAGGCGCAGCTCCGCTTCGTGCCGTCGCGAATGCAGCCCGGTAATGCCGGCGGCTTCTTCCAGCAGCATCCGGCGTTCCGTCGGCTTCGCGCCGATCAGCGCGCCGATGCGGCCCTGGCTCACCATTGCCGTCGAATGCGCGCCGGTCGCCAGGTCGGCGAACAGCAACTGCACGTCGCGCGCGCGGACCTCGCGGCCGTTGATGCGGTATGTCGAGCCGGCGCCGCGCTCGATTCGCCGCGACACCTCGATCTCGTCCGTGTCGTTGAACTGGGCGGGGGCGGTGCGGTCGGAATTATCGAGGTGCAGAATGACCTCGGCGATATTCCGCGCCGGCCGATTCGCGGTGCCGCCGAAGATCACGTCGTCCATTTCGCCGCCGCGCATCTGCTTGGCGGAGGTCTCGCCCATCACCCAGCGCAGCGCCTCGACGACGTTCGACTTGCCGCAGCCGTTGGGCCCGACCACGCCGGTCATGCCGGACTGGATGATCACCTCGGTGGGTTCGACGAAGGATTTGAACCCGGTGACGCGAAGCTTTGTGAAATGCACGGACTAAACGGCCATTCGAGTAGCGCGGCCGTCCGGGCCGCAACCGGTGGAGGCTGCGCCTCCGCTATTGAGCCGCTTTGGCGAAGGCCTTTTCAAAGACTTCGTAAGGCTGCGACCCCTCGATCTTTTCGCCATCACTGTTTTGGCTCTTCATGATGATGAATGTCGGGGTCGCGTTTACATCATATTTCTGTTGCGCTTCAAGCTGGAGTTTTTGGATGCCTTTGAAAAGCGCCTGATCGGCCATGCAACGATCGAATTCGGCCTGGCTCATGCCGCCCAGCTTGCCGATTCGGGCAAGCGCCGCCTTCGGGTCCTCGGCCCCTTCCCAGCTGTCCTGATTCGCGAACAGCACCTCGATGAATTGCTCGCGCCGCTCGGGCTTGGCGCAGCGCGCCATCATGGCGGCGGCAAAGGACGGCCCGTTGAGCGGGAAGTCGCGGATGATCAGCTTCACCTTGCCGGTATCGACGTAGTTTTTCATGATTTTCGGCAGGGTTCTGGTGTGAAAATCGGCGCAATGGGGGCAGCCGAGCGACGAGTATTCCACCATGGTCACCGGCGCGTTCGGGCTGCCGATCGGGCGATCCTTGAGCGCTTCCGCGGTCGACATCGGCTCGGCCTTCGAGCAGGCGGCGGACAGCATCACGGCGGCGGCGGCGAGGGCGGCGAATCGGTTCACGCGGGACTCCGTCTCTGTCAAAAATGCGCCGGAGTATAGGGGCAGGATCATGGCGCCTTCAAGGCGGCTGCGCCCCACGCCGGTTCACAACAAGGTTAATCGATGTGAGGGGAAAAGGACCCCGGAATCATTTTTTTGCCTCCGATTCGCGCTCGGCGATGGCGGCGCCGAGCCGCAGCAGGCTTTCCCGCAATCCGGCGTCGGCGATCTCGCCGAGAGCCGGCCAGCGGCCTGGATCGACCGGAGTCGCCGGTCCGTTGCGGGTCCGCCGCGCGCGGGCATGGCGCGTGTTGCGGGCGGCGCGGGCGTAGGGCATCGGCGCGTGGACGAGCTTCAGGCGGTCGACCGCGCGATAGCCGAGATGGCCGTTGATGCGCTCGATGATCTGCGGCGCGATATGTTGGATCTCGAGCGCGGCGCCGCCCGACACGTTGAGATGCAGGACGCCCGCCTCGCGCTCGCCGCGCCGAAAGGCGAGCTTCACCGGCTGGCAGCTTTCCGCGAGCTCGGGCCCGACGATCACGGCCCAGTCGGAGATCAGCGCCGCGGAGGAAAATCCGTGCTTGCCGAGCGCGCGGCGGGTCAGCGGCGCCAGCAAGGCGCTGACCGCCCGCGTCGCGCCGATGCGCTTTTCTCCGTTGTTGGCGTCTTTCGCCGAATCTTTCATTGTGCGCGCCCGCGTTTCATGGCCCGTTTATACTATCTGCCATGACGCAAACCCACCGCATTTCGATCGACGGGGCTGATCTCTCGGCCCGGCTGCTCGGCTGGTACGATAGGCATCGCCGCCGTCTGCCGTGGCGGGCCGCGCCGGGCGGGACGCCGGACCCTTACCGGGTCTGGCTCAGCGAGATCATGCTGCAGCAGACCACGGTCGCCACCGTCGGTCCCTATTTCGAACGGTTCGTCGCGCGCTGGCCGTCGGTCGCCGCGCTGGCGGCGGCGCCGCTGGACGACGTGCTGCACGCCTGGCAGGGCCTGGGCTATTACGCCCGGGCGCGCAACCTGCATCGTTGCGCCGTCACGGTGTCGCAACACCATGCCGGGCGGTTTCCCGATACCGAGGCGGCGCTGCTCGATCTGCCGGGGGTCGGCCGCTACACCGCCGCAGCGATCGCGGCGATCGCCTTTGACCGGCGCGCGGTGGTGGTCGACGGCAACGTGGAGCGCGTGGTGGCCCGGCTGTTTCAGGTGGAAGCGCCGCTGCCGGACGCCAAGCCGTTGCTCTACCGGCTCGCCGACAGCCTGACCCCGGACGCGCGCTCGGGCGATCATGCCCAGGCGATGATGGATCTCGGCGCGACGATCTGTGTGCCGCACAAGCCGAAATGCATGCTCTGCCCGTGGTCCGACGCCTGCGCCGGCAAGGGGGTGGCGGAGGACCTGCCGCGTAAGCGGCCGAAGCCGGAAAAGCCGACCCGGCGCGGCGTCGCCTTCTGGCTGGTGCGCGATGACGGCGCGGTCCTGCTGCGCCGGCGCGCGGATCGCGGCCTGCTTGGCGGCATGATGGAGGTGCCGTCAACCGTCTGGGACGAGGGCCCGCTGCCCGATGTCGCGGCGGCCTTGCACGAATCGCCGCTCGAAATCACCGATCCCCTGGTGCTGCCCGGCCAGGTGCGGCACGGCTTCACCCACTTCCACCTCGAGCTCGCGGTCGCGACGGCGCGCGCAAATGCCGCCGCGCCGCCGGATTGCGTCTGGTGCCCGCCCGACGCGTTCGGCGACTACGCCTTGCCGACGGTGATGAAGAAAATCGTCCGTCACGCGCTGGCGCACGTCTGATCGGCCGGCTCTCGCGTTCTAGGCGCGCTCCGCCCGCAGCTTCTGGCGCAGCAGGTCGATCGGCACCGGGCGGCCTTCGACATTCATGCACCAGAAGGTCCAGCCGTTGCAGCTCGGCGCCTTCTGCACCGCCGCGCCGACCTGATGGATCGAGCCCCGGTGATCGGAGGAGATGATCGTGCCGTCGGCGCGAACCTTCGCCGTGAACCGGCCGCAGGGGCTGACCAGCACGTCGCCCGCCGACAGCATGCCGCGCTCGACCAGGGTGCCGAAGGGGATGCGCGGCTCGCGCCGCTTCGACGGCGTCTCGATCAGCCGCGGGTCCGCGACCTCCGGAATGCGGGACAGGCGCTTTTCCGCGACCTTGGCGTAGCCGCCTTCGCGCTCGATGCCGATAAAGCGCCGGCCCAACTTCTTCGCGACCGCGCCGGTGGTACCGGTGCCGAAGAAGGGATCGAGCACGACGTCGCCGGGCTCGGTCGAGGCGAGGATCGCGCGATACAGCAGCGCCTCGGGCTTCTGCGTCGGATGCGCCTTGTTGCCCTCGGCGTCCTTCAGCCGTTCCTGGCCGGTGCAGAGCGGCAGCACCCAGTCGCTGCGCATCTGCAGGTCGTCGTTCAGCGCCTTCATGGCTTCGTAATTGAAGGTGTAGCGCGCGTCCTTCGACTTCGAGCACCAGATCATCGTCTCATGCGCGTTGGTGAAGCGGCGTCCGCGGAAGTTGGGCATCGGGTTGGTCTTGACCCAGACGACGTCGTTCAGCATCCAGAAGCCGAGATCCTGGAGCATCGTGCCGACGCGGAAGATGTTGTGGTAGCTGCCGATGACCCAGATCGTGCCGTCATCCTTGAGGATGCGCCGCGCGGCGGAGAGCCAGTGCCGCGAGAAATCGTCGTAGGCGGCGAAGCTTTCGAACTTGTCCCAGCTCTCCTCGACGCCGTCCACCCGACTATTGTTGGGGCGATGTAATTCGCCTTCGAGCTGAAGGTTGTATGGCGGATCGGCAAAGATCATGTCGACTGACTTTGCCGGTAATTTGTTCATCGCCTCAATACAATCGCCGACGATGATTTTGTTTTTCTGTGAATTATTCATGGCCCCACCCCTATATTTGAGATGGTTAGAATGATTCACTCGACTCTTTTCGTCAATTGTTTCATGTAGTTAATCAATATTAAGCTATATATAGAGTCGTGAGAAAAATTATTTGCAATATATAGCGATGGGCGCGAAGGAACGGCGGTGGTGCGGCGTGATGCCGAGCCGTTCGATCGCGTCGCGATGCTCCGCCGTGCCATAGCCCGCATTCCGTTCCCAGCCATATCCCGGATGCTCGCGGGCGAGCTGGGTCATCAGCCGGTCGCGCGTGACCTTGGCGACGATCGAGGCGGCGGCGATCGAAAGGCTGAGGCTGTCGCCCTTCACGACCGTGCGGACCGGACAGGAAAGGGCCGGCGCGGCGTTACCGTCGACCAGGGCGACGGCCGGCGGCGCGGCAAGCGCCTCCGTGGCCCGCTGCATCGCCAGCATGGTCGCCCGGAGGATGTTCAGCCGGTCGATTTCGGCCCGGTCCGCCATGCCGACGCCGACCTCGGCGAAATCCGGCAGCGCGCCGAACAGCGCTTCCCGGGCGGACCGCTTCAGCTTCTTGGAATCGTCGATCGCGTCGGCGAGGGCGGCGGGCAGACGCTCGGCGTCAAGAATCACCGCTGCGGCGACGACCGGCCCGGCCCATGGCCCGCGGCCAGCTTCGTCGATTCCGGCGACGCGGCAGTTCAGGGAGCGTTCCAGGTCCAGAGTCGGCATTCTCTTCGCTCTGCTTGGCCGGCGCGGTATCGCTCGGCGGATCGGCGGCCGCTTTTTTTGCGTCGGCCTTCCGGGCCTTGGCAACAGTGAATTTCAGCATGAACCACTGCGGGATCGCGAAGAGCGGGCTGGACAGCGCGCGAAGGCCCGCGAGGACCTGGCTGCCGGCAACGAGCATGCCGGTGGTCGCCTTGCGGGTAACCCCCCATTCGCGCGAATAGACCAGCAGAAGCACACCCCTCAGGGAATCGATCTGGTGGACGGCGCGATGCTGCACCCGGCGGGCGGTTGCGAGGTAGAGCGGGCTCGAGATCAGCGACAGCACCGTCACCGAGACGATCATGCGATAGATTTCTGTTCCGATGATCCAGTTGTCCGCCGCGGCGCCGCCCAGCACGAAGGAAAACTCGCCGATCTGCGCCAGCACGGCGCTCGACAGGAAGGCGACCTGCCAGCGCTCGCCGAGCGTATGCAGGACCGTCGTGTTGAGCGCCGTCTTGAACACGGTGATGAAAAGCCAGAGCAGCACGACGACGCCGATGTGGTTCCACAGGAAGCCGAAGTCGATCAGCAGGCCGATCGAGAGGAAGAACGTCATCATCAGGATGCTCTCGATCGGCTTGGCCATCTCGTAGACGAGCTGGCGCTGCGCGCTGCTGCCGACGATCAGGCCGGCGATGAACGCGCCGAAGGGCGGCGACAGGCCGGCGAGGCCGGCGGCGGCGGCGAAGCTGAAGCAGAGGCAGAGCGCCATGACTGGCGCGAGGTCGGGCTTCGTCGTCAGCAGCGAGGTGAAGAACAGGTTTATCTTGCGCCGGCCGCTGAGATAGAGGATCGCGCCGGTCAGGATCGCGACTGCGGCGGCGACCTTGACGATCAGCCAGTAACTGATGCCGCCGCCGGACATGCTGCCGATGATTAGCAGCATCGGCGCGACGGCGAGGTCCTGGGCGATCAGCACGCCGACCGTGATGCGCCCCGCGCGGGTGCGAAGCTCGCCGACGTCGTCCAGCATCCGCACGGCGACGGCGGTGCTGCTGAGCGCGATCACGAAGCCGAACAGCACGGCTTGTTCGATCGGCCAGTTGAGCAGCCGCATGAGCAGAAGCATCGCTCCGGTGCTGACGCCGATCTGAATCAGCGTCGTCAGCACCGCCAGCCGCCACATCCGCCGGAAGCTACGCAGCGACAGCTCCATGCCGATGAAGTAAAGCAGCATCAGCACGCCGAGCTGGGCCAGGGCCGTAATCTGCGCGCGGTCGTGCACGAGGCCGAGCCCGGCCGGGCCGAGAATGACGCCGGCGATGATGTAGCCGACGATGGGCGGCTGGCGAATGGCCGTCATGGCCATGCCGCAGATCATCGCGCCCAGCACGACGATGGTTATCCCGGTGAGATGTACGGCGCCGTCCATCGGGCGTACATTCTACAGTAATTGTGACTAATTTATGCTGCCCGAAATGTGGGCAGGGTCCCCCGCTTTAGGCTCGGGGCGCCTAGAACAGGGTAAGCTGATCGCCGGCCGCCGGCGGCGGGCAGAAGGCGGATGCGTCAAGCGCCAGCTTCCGTTTGGTCAGGCCATGGCGCTTGCGCGCCAGGTTGAAGCGCTGCCTAATCAAGTCCGCATAGACGCCCGTGCCGGTCCCGCGCGTCCACCATTCCGAGCGGTAGGCCGCGCCGTCGCGGGTCTGGCGAATCAGCGACAGCACATGCTGCTTCCGGTCGGGATAATGCGCGCCCAGCCATTCCTCGAAGAGATCCTTGATCTCGAGCGGCAAGCGAAGCAGCACATAGCCGGCGTATACGCCGCCGGCCTCGGCGATGGCGGCGACGATCCGGTCGATTTCCATGTCGTTGAGCGCCGGGATGATCGGCGCGACCAGCGCGCCGGTGGGTACGCCGGCCTCGTTCAGCGCCTTGATCGCCTCCAGCCGACGCTGCGGCGTCGGCGCGCGGGGCTCCATCAGGCGCGCCAGCCGGCGATCGAGCGTGGTAACGGAGATGCTGACCGAGGCCATGCCGCGTGACGCCATGTCGGCCAGGATGTCCACGTCGCGCAGAATCAGCGTCGATTTCGTCACGATCGACACCGGGTGCCGGAATTCCCGCAGCACCTCCAGGATCGAGCGGGTCAGGCCGATCTCGCGCTCCACCGGCTGGTAGGGGTCGGTGTTGGTGCCCATGGCCAGGACGTCGGCGCGATAACCGGGCTCCCGCAGCTCGCGCCGCAGCAGCGCCGCGGCATCCGGCTTGTAGAAAAGCCGGCTCTCGAAATCGAGGCCGGGCGACAGGCCGTAATAGGCGTGGGTCGGCCGGGCGAAGCAGTAGACGCAGCCATGCTCGCAGCCGCGGTAAGGGTTGATCGAGCGGTCGAAGGGAATGTCGGGCGACTTATTGTAGGTGATGATCCGGCGTGCGCTGTCCACCGACAGCGTGGTGCGCAGCGGCGGCGGGGGCTCGCCGTCGCCCGGCCATTCGTCGACGATGGCCTGCCGCGCCTCCGGCTCGAAGCGCGCCGTCCGGTTGCTGACGGCCCCTCGTCCCTTGCGCGCGCGGTCTGGGGCGACTGCCTCGTCAACGGCGTCATCTTTGCTCTCGTCCATCCGGGCATTATACGGAACAAAAAGAGAACGCACAATGGAGTACGCATGCTCTGTCGGAGCCGGCGGCTTCGTGCTAAACCCGTGCTGCAGTGCGATGAACCGGAAAGGCTGCTGATGGCGCCGCTGAGCGTGATCATACCGACACTGAACGCCGCGGCGTCGCTGCGGCGGTCGTTGCCGAGCCTTGCCGCCTTCTCGGCGCTGAGCATGCTGCACGAGGTGATCCTCGCCGACGGCGGCTCGACCGACACGACGGCGCGCATCGCCGAGGAGTCGGGCGCGCAGCTTGTATCGTCGCAGCGCGGGCGCGGGAATCAGCTCGCCGCGGGCGCGGCGCAGGCGACCGGCGACTGGCTGCTCTTCCTGCACGCGGACACGGTGCTCGATCCCGGCTGGGAGAAGGCCGTGCGCGCCTTCATGGAGGATCCGGACAACGCCAACCGGATCGGCTATTTCGGCTTCCGGCTGGACGATGCTTCGCCGGGCGCACGCTGGCTCGAGGCGGCGGTCGCGATACGCTGCCGGCTGCTGCGGCTGCCCTACGGCGACCAGGGCATGCTGATGTCGCGTGCGCTCTATCACCGGCTCGGCGGGTTCCGGCCGATCCCCTTGATGGAGGATGTGGATTTCATCCGGCGTGCGGGAAGGCGGCGGATGGCCGCGCTGGGGACCCAGGCGACGACCTCGGCCGAGCGCTATCAGCAGGACGGGTATCTGCTGCGACCGATGCGGAATCTCTTCTGCCTGACGCTCTACTTCCTCGGCGTGTCGCCGCGCGCCATTGCCAAGCTGTACGGTTGAGGCGGCATCTCGTCATCTTCGCGCGGGCGCCGCGGCTGGGCGCGGTCAAGCGGCGGCTGGCCCGCGACATCGGCGCGCTCGCGGCCTGGCGCTTCTATTCCACGACCCTTGATCGCATGCTTCGCCGGCTCGCGCGCGACCGGCGATGGGAATGCAGCCTCGCGGTGACCGGTGGCCCGGCGCGCTGGCCGGTCCATGTCCGCCAAGTCAAGCAGGGGCGGGGCGATCTCGGCGCGCGCATGGACCGCGCGATCCGCACGCAGCCGCCGGGGCCCGTCGTGATCATCGGCACGGATATTCCCGACATCGCGCCGCGCCACATCGCGGCGGCCTTCGCCGCGCTCGGCCACAACGACGCGGTGTTCGGGCCGGCCGACGACGGCGGATACTGGCTGATCGGCCTCCGGCGCCGGCCGTTCGCGCCCAGCCTCATCGGGCCTGTGCGCTGGTCGACCGGCGATGCGCTCGCCGACACGCTGGCGTTACTGGGGCCGCGCGTGCGCGTGGCGATGCTGGAAACGCTGACGGATGTCGATGACGGGGCCAGTCTCGCGCGCTGGCGCCGGGAACGGCGCCGCCGAAAGGGCGTACGCGGCTACTTTTCCTGAAGCCGCGGCATGAGCTCGACGAAGTTGCACGGCCGGAAGCGGTTGTCGAGCTGGTGGACGAGGATTTCGTCCCAGGCGTCGCGGCAGGCGCCGGGCGAGCCCGGCAAGGCGAAGATATACGTGCCATGCGCGACGCCGGCGGTGGCGCGGCTCTGAATCGTCGAGGTGCCGATTTTCTGGAAGCTGATCCAGCGGAACAGCTCGCCGAAGCCGGGGATTTCCTTTTCCGAGATCTTCGTCACCGCTTCCGGCGTCACGTCGCGGCCGGTCACGCCGGTGCCGCCGGTGGCGAGGACGACGTCGATCGCCGCGTCGTCGATCCATTTCCGCAGCTGCGCCTCGATCGCTACGGCGTCGTCCTTGACGATCGCGCGGGCGGCGAGCTTGTGGCCGGCGTTGGTGAGGCGGTCGGCGAGCGTGTCGCCGGACCGGTCATCGGCTGCGGTGCGCGTGTCGGAGACAGTCAGGATTGCGATGTTGACCGGAAGAAACGGGCGTTTCTCATCCAACGGCACGGCGTTTACAGTCCTGCTGCGCTCCCGCCCGCATCCGCGGTGGGCTTGTTGTCGAGCGGCGCGTAGGTCGGCCATTCGCCGGAGGCGATGGCGTCGAGCGACGGCGCCGGCTGACCCAGACGGTAGCGGTAGATCCAGAGATTGGTCAAGACGCGCTCGACATAATCACGGGTCTCGAACAGCGGGATGCTTTCGATGAACAGCAGCGGATCGCCTTGGAAATCGGTGCGGCGCTGCCATTTGCGCAGGTTGCCCGGGCCGCCGTTATAGGCCGCCACGGTGAAGAACAGGTCACCGTCGATATTCGGGTCGTCGAGCAGATGCTCGACGTATTTCTGCCCGAGCGACATGTTCACCTCGGGGTCGAACAGCTGCGCCCGGCGGTGTCCATGGAAGCGCTTGCCCGCCACAAAGCTCGCCGTGCGCGGCATGAGCTGCATCAGCCCGCGCGCGCCGGCATGGCTCTTGGCGCGGGTGCGGAAATTCGACTCCTGCCGCATCACCGCGAAGACGAGGGCGCGGTCGATCGTGAACCCGTTGCTCGGCTCCCAGTCGGGAAGCGGGTAGAGCGCGAGATCGTAGTTCTCGCCGGCCACCTGGCTCAGTATCCGGCCGGTGCGCAGGGCGAGCGACGGCAGGTTGTATTCGACCGCGACATTGATGAGCGCCCGCCCGGCATCGCGGCTCAGATGATTCGCGGCGAGCTTGAGCTCGCGCTCCGCGCTTTCATCCTGGCCGACCTGAATGAGGGCCATCGCGCGCCGGACCCGCGTCTCATGCGTCAACGCCTTCCAGGCCTGTTTGTCCAACACCGGGCGATTCCAGTCGAGCGGCGGCTCGACGCCGAGCGAACGCGTCGCCAGCATGCCGTAGAAGGTGCGCGGATGCTCCGCGGCGATGTGCAGGTAATGGTTGACCTCGCGCGGCTGCTCGTTGAGCAGATAGGAGCGCGCGGCCCAGAACGCCGCCGCGGCGACGGTCCAGCCCGACTTGACGTCGGACTTCGCCAGCGCGCTGAAATGATGCGCGGCCGTGCCGTAGTCGCCGAGGCGCCAGGCAGCCAGGCCGGCCCACCAATAGGCGGCGGGGATCCGATTGCCCGACCGGTCGGCGGCGGGCCCGCCGAGCTCGAGCGCCTTCTTGTTTTCGCCGGCGTGGTAATAGCCGCTCGCGATGTGGGCGCGGCTCTCGTCCATGCTGACGCTATCGAAAATGCGCTGGGACCTGTGAGAATTGATCAACGCCAGCGCGCGCGACGGCTGTCCGCGGTGCACGTAGATGCGCACGAGACGCTGCGTATGGCGGATGTAGCGCTGATACGAGGCGCTCAACGCGTGGAAGGACGGACGGTCGGCATAGGGATCGCGCGGGCGCGCGATCATGATCGCCGGCAAATTCGGCGTGGCCGGACGGGCCGCGCCGCGCGGATGCCGGCGCATCGCCAGCTTGTAAACCTGGTTGGCGCCGGGATGATCGCGGTACTTGCTCATCCAGTCGCGCAGCTCGTGATAGGACGCGCGGTAGCGGGTCGACTGCAGGTAGCGCTCGAAATAAACGTGACCGAGCAGCAGCTTGTCGTGCAGCTTCGCGATCAGCTTGTCCGCTTCCTTCCAGCGGGCCTTGTCCTGCAGCGCGAAAATCTTGCGGTAGAGCGCCTCGTCCGACGCCGACAGGACGGTCGGCAGATTGACGTGGTTCTTCTTGGACGGTTGGACGACGTCCTGCTGATTGGGATCGATGGCGCCGTCGGCGCTGTCGTCCGGCTTCAGCTCCGACTCGCCGGGCGGCGGCGCGATCGCCTGGTCGTCGTACTGACCGTCATCGTCAGACACCGAGGCGTTGATCGCCGCGTCCGTGTCCGGAAGGGCAGCTTCGTCCGCGGCGCGGACACCCGTTGCGAAGGAAAAACTCAAGACTACGGCCACTAGATGGGCCGCACAGATCGCGCGCGACATCCCAATCATTTTTCTAAGGGGTCGGAACCCCTGCTCCCCATGCTCTAGTGGCAAATTATTGCGGCATCCAGCTCGATGCGCAACCCATTGCATCGCATCTGGACGACGCTTCCAATAACTCTTTATAGATATACGGGGGTTGGTTAACTTTTATTTATTAAACTCGATTAATTTCTTCTTAATGCTAAGAAAATCGGACCAAGCTTCCCGCTTCTGCCCCGGAGTGCGTAGTAAATAAGCAGGATGGAACGTGGCTAACGCCGGGATCGGGTGGTCCAGCCCGGGGGTGAAATGCTCATACCATTTACCACGAAGGCGCATGATGCCCTGCGGCGAGTCGAGCATGGTTTTGGCCGCGGTGCCGCCGAGGTAGACAAGGACCTTGGGCCCGACCAGCTCGATGTGGCGCTGGATGAAGGGTAGGCAGGCGGCAATCTCGGCCGTGGTCGGGCTGCGATTCCCCGGCGGCCGCCAGAACAGGACATTCGAGATATAGGCGCCTTCCGCGCCGTGGCCCGCGCGCGACAGGCCGATCGCCGCCAGCATACGGTCGAGAAGCTGTCCGCTGGCGCCGACGAAGGGCTTGCCCTGGCGGTCTTCCTCGACGCCCGGCGCCTCGCCGATGAACATGACCTGCGCGTCCGGGTGGCCATCGGAAAAGACCGTGTTCGTCGCGGTGAATTTCAGCGCGCAGCCTTCGAAGGCTTCGAGCCGCGCCCGTAGTTCGTCGAGCGACGTCGCCGTTCCGGCGGCGTCGCGCGCGTCCTGTGCGCCTTGCGACGGCGCCAGCAGGTCGGGCGCCGCGGCGACCGCGGGCCGCATGCTTTGCGCAGGTGGCGGGCTTGGGCGTTCGGCAAGGGTTGCGGGCGGCGGTGCCGCTGGGGCAAATTGCGGGTCCGAATACCGGTTTACCGCAAGGTCGCCGATCATTTCGTCGGCCCCCATGTCGGTGAGCCATTGCAGGGCCTGCAGTGCGCCCAGCCGTCTTTCCGGATCCTGGTTGCTGTCGGCCATCGTGGTTTCGCTCCAGCGGCGACTCTCTATCAAATCCGGACGGATTGCTATAGAGAACGGCCGGCAATGGTGGTGGCGCCCAGAACGGACGGGAGAGAATGGAACGCGAATCGATGGAATACGACGTCGTGATCGTCGGCGCGGGGCCTTCGGGCCTTGCCGCAGCGATCCGGCTGAAGCAGCTCTGCGCGGAACACGGCAGCGATTTCAGCGTCTGTGTGATCGAGAAGGGGTCGGAAGTCGGCGCGCATATTCTCTCGGGCGCGGTGCTCGAGCCGACGGCGTTGAACGAGCTTTTCCCCGACTGGAAGGAAATGGGCGCGCCGCTCAACACGCCGGTGAGCGCGGAACGCTTCATGTTCCTGACCGAGACGGGCGGCTTGACCTGTCCGAATTTCCTGCTGCCGCCGCCGATGCACAACAAAGGCAATTACATCATTAGCCTTGGCAACTTCTGCCGCTGGCTCGGCGAGCAGGCGGAAGCGCTGGGCGTGGAGATCTATCCGGGCTTCGCCGCCGCCGAGATCCTGTATGACGACGCCGGCGCGGTGCGCGGCGTCGCGACCGGCGACATGGGCGTAACGCGTAGCGGCGAGCAGGGCCCCAACTACCAGCCCGGCATGGAGCTGCACGCGAAATACACATTCTTCGCGGAAGGCTGCCGCGGCAGCCTCGGCAAGATGCTGATGGAGCGCTACAAGCTGCGCGACGGGGTCGAGCCGCAATCCTACGGCATCGGGCTGAAGGAGCTGTGGGAGGTCGAGCCCGCCAAGCATCAGCAGGGCCTCGTCGTGCACACGGCGGGATGGCCGCTCGACAGCGAGACCTACGGCGGCTCCTTCCTCTACCATCTCGAAAACAATCTCGTCGCTGTCGGCTTCGTCGTCGGCCTCGACTACAAGAACCCGTTCCTGTCGCCTTACGAGGAATTCCAGCGCTTCAAGACGCATCCCAAGATCAGGCCGACCTTCGAGGGCGGACGGCGGATCGCCTATGGCGCGCGCGCGCTCAACGAAGGCGGCATTCAGAGCCTGCCGAAAATGACCTTCCCGGGTGGCGTCCTGATCGGCTGTGAAGCCGGCACGATCAACATGCCGAAGATCAAAGGCTCGCACACGGCCATGAAGTCGGGAATGCTCGCGGCGGAGGCGGCCTTCGCCGCGCTTTCCGGCGGCGGCGAGACGCGCGAGCTCACCGCGTATACGGATGCCTTCGACGCCTCGTGGGTGAAAGCGGAACTGATGGAGGCGCGCAACGTGCGGCCGGCGTTCAAATGGGGCCTGATGCTCGGCACGCTTTACACCGGCCTGGATCAGGTGCTGCTGCGCGGCCACGCGCCCTGGACGCTGAAGCTCGGCCATGTCGATCACAAGAGCCTGCGCAAGGCGTCGGACTCGAAGCCTATCGAGTATCCGAAGGCGGACGGGGTGGTGACCTTCGACCGCCTGACCAACGTCTCCTTCTCGGCGACCAATCACGAGGAGGACCAGCCGATCCATCTGACCTTGCGCGACCCGAGCGTGCCGGTCGCGGTCAACCTCGCGGAATACGACGCGCCGGAGCAGCGCTATTGCCCGGCCGGCGTCTACGAGATCGTTCGCGACGACGACGGCTCGAATCCGCGCCTGCAGATAAACGCGCAGAATTGTGTGCACTGTAAGACCTGCGACATTAAGGACCCCACCCAAAACATCGTTTGGGTGGTGCCCGAGGGTGGCGGTGGGCCAAACTATCCCAATATGTGAGTAGGTTAGTGGTTCCCGGGCCGGCTGCGCTTTGCGGCTGACGGGGCCGACACAAGTCGGGTAGAATGGCCCCCGCGCCGGATGGGCCGATCGACCCGTATTGAGCTGCAAGTGCAGCAGGGCAATGAGGTAATCAGAACAGCACATGCCGTCTAAAAAGACATGGTGCCGCAAGGGCGCGACCCGGTTCGTGATCGCGCTGGTGGCCGGCGTTCTCGTCGCATGCTCGCCGGAGGATTCCGGCAATGCACGCGACGTCGCGGATGTCGGCAAGTCGTCCATCAAGTTCGGCGAAGGCGAAGGGTCGGGCTCGATCTACGGCAACTACCTCGCCGGCCGGTTCGCCGAGACGGAATCGGATCTCGATTTCGCTGCGAACATGATGGAGCGCGTGCTCGAGGAGAACCCGTCGGACCAGGAAATCCTGCGGCGGACCTTCGTGCTCGAGCTCAGCGCCGGACACGGCAAGCGCGCGGCCGAGCTGGCGGAGCGCCTGCTGAAGCTGGGCAATACCATGACCTCGGCCTCGCTGCTCGTAGCGGGGCGGGATCTCAAGGCGGGCAAGCTCGACGCGGCGCTCAAGCTTGCCGACGAGATGTCGGATTCCGGCCTGTCGCGCTTTTCCAAGCCGATCGCGCGGGCCTGGATCTTCGCCGCGATGAAGAAATATGACGACGCGCTGAAGGCGCTCGATCCGCTGGCCGCCGAGAAGGGCTTCGCCGCCATGTACGGCATGCACGCCGGCCTGATCGAGGAGCTCGCCGGCCGCACGAAGGCCGCGGAAAAGCGCTATCGCAAGCTGATCGACGATCCGAAGGACGCGTCCTCGCGGATCATCCGCGTCTACGCCTCGGTGCTGCAACGCAACGGCAAGACGGCGGAGGCCGAGAAGATCATCGAGGCCAAGCTCAAGTCGAATGAAGAAAGCCTGGTGCTGAGCGACGACCTCGCGGAACTGAAGAAGGGCGAGAAGATCGAGCGCATCGTCACGACGCCGACCGAGGGCTTGGCCGAAGGCCTGTTCAACCTGGCCTCCGCGCTGCCGCGCGACCGCGCGGAAAATGTCGTGCTGCTCTACGCCCGGATCGCGCTCGACCTGGCGCCGCATTTCGATCTGGCGCAGCTCCTGGTCGGCGATGTCCTGATCTCGCGCGAGCGCTACAAGGAAGCGATCGAATGCTACCGCAAGGTCAAGCCGAACACGGCCTATGGCTGGTCGGCGCGGTTGCGCATCGCGGATGCCTTGTACGAGATGAACAAGATGGACGAGGCGACCAAGCTGCTCGAAACCATGGCGAACGAGCGGAAGGACCGCATCGACGCCCTGGTCAATCTTGGGAATTACCTGCGCTATAAGGAGAAGTTCAAGGAAGCGGTGGACGCCTACGACCGCGCCTTCAAGCGGATCAAGAAGCCGACCGCCGATGACTGGTCGCTCTATTATTCCCGCGGCATCGCGCTCGAGCGCTCGCATAACTGGGACCGGGCGGAGAAGGATTTCCTGGAGGCGCTCAAGCTCGAGCCGGACCAGCCCTACGTGCTGAACTATCTCGGCTATTCCTGGGTCGAGCGCGGCAAGCACCTCAAGCGCGCGCAGGCGATGATCGAGCGCGCGGTGCAGCAGCGCCAGAACGACGGCTACATCGTCGACAGCATGGGCTGGGTGCTCTACCGCCTCGGCAAGTATGAGGGCGCGGTGACCCAGCTTGAGCGCGCGGTCCAGCTACGCCCGCAGGACCCGGTCATCAACGATCACCTGGGCGACGCCTACTGGCGCGCCGGGCGGCAGCATGAAGCGCGCTTCCAATGGTACCGGGCGCTCAGCTTCAAGCCGGACGAAAAGGACAAGGCGAAGATAGAGACCAAGCTCGAAAAGGGCATGGGCCCCGCCGAGCCGATCACCGAAAAATCGGGATCCGGTGGATGAGCGCGCCCGAGACCGGGCGCATCGCAGTCGACGCGCGCGGAAAAGTTAACCTCTATCTGCACGTCGTCGGCCGGCGTTCCGACGGCTATCACCTGCTCGACACGCTGATGGTCTTCACCGAGCTCGCCGACCGGGTGGTGGTCGAGCCGTCCGACGCGCTGACGCTGGAATCGGACGGCCCCTTCGTCGACAAGCTGCCGGGCGACCCGGAGGACAATCTCGTGCTCCGCGCCGCCCGCTCGCTCGCGGAAGCCGCCGAGGTGCCGGCCAAGGCGCATATCCGGCTGACCAAGAACCTGCCGGTCTCGGCGGGGCTGGGCAGCGGCTCGTCGGACGCCGCGGCGGCGCTCAAGGCGCTGTCCCAGCTTTGGCAGGTTCCCGAGGGCAAGGTCGACCTGCCCGCGCTGGCGCTGACGCTGGGCGCCGACGTGCCCGCCTGCCTCGCGGCGGAGCCGGTCTTCGTCGGCGGCATCGGCGAGGTGCTGACGCCGGCGCCGCGCCTGCCCCAGGTCGACATCCTGCTGGTCAATCCGGGCGTGCAGCTCGCCACCCTGTCGGTGTTCGCCGCCCGCCGCGGCGGCTTCAACCCGGAGGCGCGGTTCACCGATTCGCCGCGCGACATGCGCGACCTCGCCGACCTGCTCAAAGAGCGCGAGAACGACCTGACCGAAGCGGCGACGCGGCTTTCGCCGGTGGTGCGCGACATGGTCAGTGCGATCGAGTCCTCGGCCGGGTGCCGCCTGGCGCGGATGTCGGGCAGCGGCGCCACCTGCTTCGGCCTGTTCGACGACGCCGAGACCGCCCAGCGGGCCAAGGAGCAGCTCGAGCGCTACGACTGGTGGTGCGCGGTGACCCGGTTCGGCGGCTGAGGCGGCCGCCTTTCGCGCGCTACCGCTGGCCCCTGTCTCGCCTCGGAACAGCTTGCCCGGCGGCGCGTTCGCCCCTATTTTGCCGCCCGCTGCTGGGGCGTAGCCAAGTGGTAAGGCAACGGGTTTTGATCCCGTCATTCCCAGGTTCGAATCCTGGCGCCCCAGCCATCTGTCCTTCGCCACGCCTCCCGCCAAAAAAGATGCCCCGCGCCGCTCCACGAGGGGTCGGGGAGAAGGGCGCGGGGGCATCCGTGAGCAGCCTTGGCGTAATGCGCTCACCCAAATCACCTAGGGTGGCGTCTGCCGGCCGTCAATATCCGGGCAATCTCTTGATGACGCGTCGACGCGCGCAGGCTATTGGACGCGCATGATATTGACTGCCGCATTCTGGACCTTGGCCTCGGCCGTGGTCCTCGGGTCTGCCGTCGCGATCGTTGACTTGCGGAGAGGAAGCGCGGGAGGCAAGTCCTGGCTGCTCGCTGCCGTGCACGGCACGCTCGCCGTCTCGGGGTTTGGCCTGCTCGTTTGGGCGCTGCCCGGCTCGTCGCGCGGCTTGTACTCGGGCACCGCCTCGTTCGGCGTGATCGCCGCGGTGTTTCTCACGCTCGCACTCCTCATTGGCCTTGGAATGCTGAGCGCGCGCCTCCTGCATAAGCGGTTCCCCGGGGTCCTGATCGGTGCCCATGCCACGCTGGCGGTGAGCGGCGTCGTTATCCTCGCCGCCTATCTCTTTAGCTGAGGACTTCGTCCGCGCGGTCCCGCCGTTCCAGCGCGCGCTGGATCGCGCCGCGTGTCCAGGCCGGCGCCACGGTGCGGATGAAGTCGGCCATGTGGGCGCTGAGGTAGATGTCGCGGCGGAGGCTCAGCGTCAGCCGGCTGTCGGGGAACAGGCGGGTCACGTCGATCGTCGTGAGCCCAGCCGGCAGTCCCGCCGCCACCGCCATGCTGGGGACGATGCCGATGCCCAACCCCTCGGCGATGTAGGCGAGCACGACGTCGGCATCCATGGCGCTGACCACCGCGTTCGCGGCCAGGCTTTGCGCCCGTAAGGCATCCTCCATGATCTGCCCGCCGCGCGCCCGGAAGCTGTAGGCGACCAGCGGGTAGCGCGCGATCGCGCCGAGCGTCAGCCGCCGCAGGCGGGTCAGCGGGTGGCGGTTCGGCACCACGAGGCTGCGTCGGACCGTGTTGCCGGTGAGAAAGACGAGGTCGCGATGCGCGCGCTCGGTCTCGGTGCTGACGCCGATCTCCGCCTCGCCGGCTTCGACCATGTCGAGGATCGCGTCCGGCGCCGCCTGCATGAGGTGAAGGCGCACCTGCGGATGGCCGCGGACGAAGGCGCCGATCGGCGACAGCAGCGAATAGCGCGCGTGCAGGTGGCTGGTCGCGACGGTGAACTGGGCCGGCCCGCCGGAGGCGTCGACCGCGATGGCGCGGATGTTCTCCACCATCGCGAGCGCGCGCTCGGCGGTTTCCAGGATGGCGCGGCCCGCCTCCGTCAAGGCGACGATGCGGTTGCGCCGGCGGATGAGCAGCGCCGCGCCGAGATCCTGTTCGAGCTGCTGAAGCTGCCGGCTGACCCCCGGCTGCGCGGCGCCGAGCGCCGCGGCCGTCGCCGAGATGCTGAGCGATTGCCGCGCGAGCTCCCGGAAGATGCGGAGCTGGGTCAAGGTCATCGCGCGCCTCTCAGTATGTAAAATTCGCATGATAAATTAATAAATCATTATTAGACGGCATAGTGGGCGGGCGCTATCTTTTCTGCAGAGTCAGGGCTGCAACCGGTTTCACGGCCGTTTGGTGCGCAGCGTTCCGGCGGCTAAAATGGCGCCATTACCCGAAAATCCCAGGAATCGAAGCATGACACTCGAAATCCGTCCCCTGTCCGAGCAGCTTGGCGCCGAGGCGCGGGGCGTCGACCTGTCCGGCCCGGTGGACGCGGACACGCGCGCGCAGCTCAACCGCGCTTTTTCCGAGAACTCCGTGCTGGCAATCCGCGGCCAGCAACTGACGGCCAACCAGATGCTGGCCGCCGTGCAGCTCTTCGGCGAGGTCTTCCAGCAGCACAACACGCGCTTCGCGCTGCCGGAATGCCCGCAGATCCATTACCTGTCGAACCAGGACAAGTATGAGGACGGCAAGCGCTACATCCCGGGCTCGGGCTACCACACCGACCATTCCAACGCCGTGATGCCGCCGAAGGCGACGGTACTGCTGGCGATAAGGCTGCCGGACAAGGGCGGCGACACGCAATACGTCAACATGCAGCGCGCCTATGAGGACTTGCCGGACGAAACGAAAGCGCGGAT
>CAZPFL010000042.1:0-27734 GCA_964585785.1 uncultured Rhodospirillaceae bacterium | reverse complement strand
AGCACATCGCATAATATTGTTGATCTTAACATAAACGGCAATACGCTGGTAGGTAAGAATCGTTACCTTATTTTCCTTTGCACGCCATAACCTCGTTGGATTGCTTCATTCGTCTTGGCCCAACCAAGCGGTTGATAGGCCCGACCGCCGACGGATGCTAAAGGCGAGACCGCGATCGTCAAAGCGACCTGATTCAGGAGAGCGTGGCCCGGACGCCAGCCAAGTCCCGGCTGTTCACCGTGTACAATTTCCCCATCCCGAACATGCATACCGGCGCGCCGATCGATGGGCACACTGCTGCGGCGACCCTGTCGGCACGGCCGGTCCGGGAAGAACGGCTCGTCCTTAAAGGCGCCGAAGAAAGCGGCGTGGTTTCGCCCGCCGATGCCGCGTGGACCGACCGGGCGCAGCGCCTCAATCGCTATTGCCATAATAAATATTGCGACTTATTCTTATTCGCAATATAGTCGACCCCGATCCGGCGCGGCGGCGTGCCGGTGGTCGGCGGAAAAATGAAGTGACAGAGGGACATGGATCGAATGCACAGGCAAAACCTCCTGATGACTGCCGGGTTCGGTTGGCGGATCCCGACAAGGCGGGTGCGGTAGTCGGCGATGCTCGCCCCATTCCTCATCATGCTGCGCGAAGGCATGGAAGCCGCGCTGATCACCGGCATCATCGCCGCTTATCTGCGCCAGACGGGACGCGCCGCGTGGATGCCCGCCGTCTGGGTCGGGGTCTTTTTAGCGGTGGCGGCATCGTTGTTTGTCGGAGCGGTGCTGCAGATGGTCAGCGCCGCGTTCCCGCAAAAGGCGCAGGAGCTGTTCGAAGCAATCGTGGGCGCGGTCGCCGTCATCGTCTTGACGTCGATGGTTTTCTGGATGCGCAAGGCGGCGCACGTCATCAAAGCCGCGCTGCATGGCTCCATCGACAATGCCCTGGCGGCGTCTTCCGGCGGGGCGTGGGCGTTGATCGGGATGGTCTTCTTCGCCGTCGCGCGCGAAGGGCTGGAGTCGATTTTCTTCCTGCTGGCGATCTTCCAGCAAAGCACCGGTCCGGCCGCACCGCTCGCGGCGCTTGCTGGCGTTCTGATCGCCGTGGCGATCGGCTACGCGATCTATATCGGCGGGCTACGGCTCAACCTGCGCCGTTTCTTCCGCTGGACGGGAGTCTTCATTCTCTTTGTCGCCGCCGGCATCTTGGCCGGGGCGCTGGGCAATCTGCATGAGGCCGGACTGTGGAACAGTCTGCAGGCGCCCGCCTACGACCTGAGCCATGTGCTGCCGACCTCGAGCCCCCTCGGCACCGTTCTATCCGGTGTTTTCGGTTACCAGGAAAGCCCCACCGAGGGCGAGGTCGTCGTCTATCTGACCTTTCTCCTTGCCGCGCTGGTCCTTTTCCTGCGCCCGACCAAGCCACGTCCGGCCCTATGTCCCGCCGGCGCTTCGGAGCAGACGAATGTCCGCGCCTGAGCGAGAGACGGCCGGACCGCCGCCTCGCCGCTTGATGCGCTTGGCGGTGGCGGGTACGGCGGTCCTCGCCGTCACCGCAGGGGGCGCCTTCTACTACGCGACGCTGAAGAGCCGTGGAAGCAGTGATGGGGCAGATCATTTCCGGGTCTCGGTTTCGGCCAAGGCCTGCGACCCGAACGAGATCACCGTGCCCGGCGGAAAGCGCAGCTTCGAGATCATCAACACCTCGGACCGGCCGATCGAATGGGAGATCCTCGACGGCGTGATGGTCGTGGCGGAGCGCGAGAATATCGCGCCCGGCTTCAAGCAGACGCTGACCGTGCATCTCGCCCCCGGTGAATACAAGATCACCTGCGGCCTGCTGTCCAATCCGCGCGGCGTGCTACTCGTCACCGATTCGGAAGAAGCGCGCACGACGGCCGCCACCGTAAGCCTGCGCAACTTCCTCGGCCCCCTGTCGGAGTACCGGGTCTATCTCGTTCAGCAAAGCGCGGCAGCCGTCGATGCCGCAACGGCGCTCGCCACGGCGATCAAGGCGGGGGATCTCGGGAAAGCGCGGACGCAGTGGCAGCAGGCGCGCCTGCACTACAAGCGGATCGAACCGATCGCTTACCGTCTTTCCGACCTGGAGAACGCGATCGACCCGGTCGCCGACTATCTGGAAAAGCGCGAAGACGATCCGGCCTTCATCGGCTTCCATCGGATCGAATATGGGCTCTATGCCCACAACAGCACGGACGGACTAGCGCAACCCGCCGATCGCCTTGTTGCCGACTTGACGGCGCTCAAGGGTCGCCTCGGCAAGGTCAAGCTTGACCCGGCCGTATTGCTCGCCATTCCGGGGGGCTTCGCCGGACAGCTGGCGCAAGGGAAAATTCTCAACGGCGAGGATCGCTATGCCCATAGCGACCTTGCCGACTTCGCCGCCAATTTCGCGGGGATCGCCAAGATCACCGGTCTCCTGCAGGCCGTGGTCCGGCCGGTCGACCCTGCGCTCGATGCCGAGATCGCCCAACGGCTCGGTGCCGTCCACGCCGCGTTGGCCAAGCTCGCGACCAAGGAAGGCTTTCCGCTCTACGAAAGCGTCGGCAAAGCCGAGCGCACGGCGCTTTCCGATTCTTTTCAGCAACTGGCCGAAGTCCTCGGCCGGCTGGATTCAGTGATTGGGGTCGACTGACATGACACGGAAACCGCGAGGCAAGCCCGGCGCTGCCGTCTCCGGCTGCCCATTCGCAACAAGCCGCCGACAGTTGCTCCTGGGGCTGGGCTGGGCGGGCGGCGCGCTCGTCCTGGCGGGCCGGTCGGGCACGGCGGAAGAGGCGGACGGCAGTCAGGTGACCGACGCCCCGTCGGGGCAGAGCGACACCAGCGCGCGCGTGCCGTTCTATGGACCGCATCAGGCCGGCGTCGTCACGCCGCGGCCGGCGGCCGGGATCATGGCTGCCTTCGACCTGGTGGCGCAGACGCCGGCCGAGCTCGAACGGATGTTCCGCAAACTGACGGAGCGCATTGTCTTCCTCACCCAGGGCGGGGCTGCGCCGACGCTGGACCCGAAGCTGCCGCCGGCCGATTCCGGCATCCTCGGCCCGGTGATCGCGCCGGATAGCCTCACCGTGACGGTGGGAATGGGCGCCTCCCTGTTCGAGAACCGCCCTTGGCTGAAGCCCCTGATGCCGCGGCGGCTGCAGCGGATGACGCAATTCCCCAACGATGCGCTGGTCGCCGAGCTGTGCCATGGCGATCTCTCGCTGCAGTTCTGCGCGAACCTGCAGGACACCAATATCCACGCCCTGCGCGACATCATGAAAAATCTTTCGGAATTCCTGGTGCTGCGCTGGATGCAGGAGGGGGATGTGCCGGTCGTTCCGCCCAAGCCGGACGGCACGACCGAAAGCGCGCGTAATTTTCTGGGCTTCCGCGACGGCTCCGCCAACCCCGACTCCAATGACGCGGCGCTGATGCGCAAGGTCGTCTGGATCGACAAGGGCGACAACGAGCCGGAATGGGCCTGGGGCGCCACGTATCAGGCGGTACGCATCATCCGCAATTTCGTCGAACGCTGGGACCGCACGCCGCTCAAGGAGCAGGAAGATATCTTCGGACGGCGCAAGGCCAGCGGCGCGCCGTTCGATGGAAAAAGGGAAAGCGACGTCCCCCACTATGAGATGGATAAGGACGGCGCGGTTACGCCGCTCGACGCGCATATCCGCCTCGCCAATCCGCGCACGCCGCAATCGCGGGAAAATCTCATTCTGCGCCGGCCCTTCAACTATTCGAACGGCGTGACCAAGGCCGGGCAGCTCGACCAGGGACTGCTTTTCATCGCCTACCAGGCGGATCTCGTGAAGGGATTTATCGCCGTCCAGAACCGGCTCAATGGCGAGCCGCTCGAGGAATACATCAAGCCCGTCGGCGGCGGCTATTTCTTCGTCCTGCCGGGCGTGCGCGACGGGAATGACTTTCTCGGTCGGAGCCTGATCGCCGCCATCACGTAACCCACTGAAACCTCGATCCGAAATCGCTGACACAAGGAGTTCATGCCATGAAGTTCGCTCGTCTATTGTCCGCCGGCGCACTGGTCTTCGCCCTGAGCGCGACGGCGCTCAGCGGCGCCATGGCGCGGGATGCGTCGCTCGACCTGGTCGAGCCGCTCGCCCAGTACAAGATCTATGTCGCCGAGAACACCGCGAAGCTGGTCAAGGACACGCGCGCATTCGTCGTCGCCATCAAGGAGGGCGACGTCGAGAAAGCCAAGAGGCTTTTTGCGCCGACCCGAACCAGCTACGAGGCGATCGAGCCGATCGCCGAGCTATTCCATGATCTCGACGTGGCGATCGATTCCCGTGCCGACGACTATGAGAAGAAGGAGGCCGATCCCAAGTTCACCGGCTTCCATCGCATCGAATACGGGCTGTGGGAAAAGGGAAGCACCAAGGGCCTGGAGAAATATGCCGACAAGCTGATGAAGGATGTCGCGGCGCTTAACGGCCGCATCAACAAGCTGACCTTCCCGCCGGAAGTGGTCGTGGGCGGCGCGGCCGCCTTGATGGAGGAGGTCGCGGCCACCAAGATCTCGGGCGAAGAAGACCGCTACAGCCGCACCGATTTGTGGGATTTCCAGGCCAATTTCGCCGGCTCGAAGAAGATCTTCGAGCTGCTGCGGCCGTTGCTCGAAAAGGACAATCCGGAATTCGTCGCCAAGGTGGCGCGGAATTTCCAGGCCGTGGAGGAAGTGCTGGCCCAGTACAAGCAGAACGGCGGCTATGTGTCCTATGTGAAGCTGACGGACGCCAACCGCAAGGTGCTCTCCACCAAGGTCAACACCCTCGCCGAAGACCTGTCGACGCTGCGCGGAAAGCTCGGCCTGGGTTAGAGCCGACGCCGCGGCGCCGAAAGCCGCGGTTATCGGTCGGCCAGAGCCCCGTTCCGGTCCGCCGGGACGGGGCATCGACGGCGGCTCGAATGAGCGTTACCGCGCGATTATGTAGATCGACAAGTCTTCTCATAACGGGCCTGGTTCGCGCCGCCGGATTTGAGCCTCACAAACCAGTATTATTGATGACCATCATTTGCACAGGGCGCTGGCGGTCGCCGCGAGGGTCTGTGCACCTTCCTGGTTATGCGCCGCCGCCGTGACGTGGACCCGGACCCGGTCGTGCTCGCGGCTGAATCCGGCGACCGTGCCCGTCACCGTCAGCGTGTCGCCGCGGAACACCGGCCGGAGGAAACGCGCGTCCATCCGCCCGCCGACGACGAACCCCTCGCCGACTGCGGTGGTCATCAGCGTGGAGACGTAGGCGGTACTCATCATTCCCTGCGCGATCGTCGTCCGGAGTCCCTTGGCGCGGGCCCAATCCTCGTCCGTGTGAATCGAGTGCGGCCGCACGCCTGAATACATATCGATCTGGCGCTGCGTCAGGGTCCGCTTTAGCGACGGCAACGCCTGGCCGAGCTCCAGGCGGCCGCCGCGGCCTTCGGCGCGCGTAATTTCCGGGTCGAATGCCGGCGCCTCCGGCTCGGGCCGCCGGCTGCTTCCCGACGCCGGCGCCGTGTCCCCTTTGAACAGCATTTGCACGAAACGGCCGGTCACGAGGCATTCGCCCGTTTCGGCCGCGGTCTCGTAGTCGGTGACCATGTAAGGCTTGTCGCGGCGGACATATTTTTCGGCGAGCTTGCCAAGCGTGCGCGCGCGCATGCCGAGGCGGATCGGGCTGACGAATGCGGAAACCATCCGGGCATGCAGGCCGGCGGGAACGACATAATGATTGTGCCGCATCATGAGCGCCTGGTTTGCCAAGAAGGTGGGATGCGCGATCGGGTTGCCGAAGGGGCCCGGCGCGAAGAACCAAGGGTCGTCGTCTTCAACAGCAAAGGCGTAGGTCGCGACATCCTCGGGCCGCACGACGCAGTCGTCGGAGCGGAAATCCAATCCGACGTCGAGGATATCGTAATCGATGGTCGGAAACCCCGCCTTGGCGAGTGTCTCGGGGGAATAGGTGACGGTCTGTCCCGCGTCGGCAGCACCCATGGTTCGATCCTCCTCCGTACGTGGCGCAGCGGAACGCGCGCCGTGATGGCGCTTTATTATCGGACAGCTTTTCGCGTGACCCAAATCAGGCTGCCGCGCCGTGGCCGTTCACGTGGCGGTCGCGCCGGACGCAAAAACGGCGGGCCTCGCTTCCGCGCGAAGCCCGCCGCAATGCGTCATTCCGATTAGCCGCGGCGGAAGCCTTCGAGCTCCTGCGCCGCCCAGTCGATCACCTGCTTCGGCGTGCTGCCCTGCACGAGCCGCGCCGCCATCGACGGGAAGACATAGCGGCTCCAGATCTGCACCGCCATGTCGACGGGCGCGCTCGAACCGACGATGTAGTGTTCCGCGTGGTGGTGCGGCCGGACCGGGTAGTTGTAGACCGTTCCCTTCGGCGGTTCGATCTCGGACCAGACCGGGAAGTCCGACATGGACAGGAACGGCGGGATGTCGTAGCCGGCCGCCGGAACGCTGCACTTCTCGACGTTCTCGCGCTGCATCAGGAAGGTCATCAGGTCCTTCGCCGCCGACTGGTTCTTCGCCCATTTCCAGATGCCCCAGAGATAGGGCCGGTGCGGCACGAGGCGTCCCATCTTTCCCTTCGGGTTCGGGAAGGTCCAGCAATCCGCGGCGATTTCCGGCTTGTCGCGCTTGGCGACGGCCCAGGCGCTCGGCGGGTTCCAGATCAGCGAGGCCGTGCCGGAAATCAGGGCCCGGTTGTTGGCCGCGTCGTCATAGCTGATCTGCTCGGGCGGCAGGACCGCCACCAGCTGCTTGACGTAGTCCAGGCACTCTTTCACCGGCTCGCTGTCGACCGTGATGTTGCCGTCCTTGTCCATCAGGTTCGCGCCGAAAGCGCCGAAGGTCGCCCCCCAGGTCTGGTTGGCGTCGGTGCTGTTGGACCCGCAGCCGAGCGCGAAGGGATGGCCGGCCGCGTGGGCTTTCTTGGCGATCTCAAGCTGCTTGGCGTAGGTCCATTCCTCCGAGCTTTCCGTCGATACGGGCTTGGCCGGATACCATTGCGTGACGTCCACGCCGCCGATGCTTTTCATCATGGAGATGCGCGCGCAGGTCGGCAGCGACGCCGAGCCCCAGGCAACCGGCACGCCCTTCCACGAGCCGTCCACGATGCCAAGATATTCGGTTGCCTTGCTGACCGGACCGTACTGCTTGATCAGTCCTTTCACGACGTCGTCGACCGATACCAGCTTGTCCGCGTATTGATGCGTGTTGAACTGGTCGAAGGCCATGATGTCATGCCCCGCGCGGGCCTGTGATTCGGCGGCCTGGGTCAGATAAATCTTGCTGCCGGTCGAGGGAATGAAGTCGAGCTGCACGTCCACCTTGTTCTTCTTGGCCCACTCGTCGACGAGCCCCTTCATGACGGGGTTGGTCGCCTTCACCCAATGGTCCCAGATGCCCATCTTCAGCGAGCCGGCCGCCTGGGACGTGCGCATGTACACCAACGGCAGTGCCGCAGCCCCAATCGCGCCGGCCGTCACTTTCAAGGCGCGACGGCGCGTAATTCCGGTCATTTTCCGCATGAACGCTTACTCCCTTTATCCAATTCGGTTTTCACATTTGTTTCGACATTCGCGTATCGGGTGATAATGACCGCTTGCCGGGCGCGTGGACTCGCCGTATCCGGCAATCCCTTCCGCCGGTCTCAGACGACCCGGCCCGTATCCGGCTCGATCAAATGCATGTTGTTCATGTCCGCCTGGAGCGGCAGCGTTTCATTCGCTCGTGCGGGCGTATCGGGATCGATTCGTGCGCACATCGCGTCGCGCCCGATCATGAAGTGCACCATGGTCTCCATTCCCATGGGCTCCACGACGTCCACCTGAACCTTGAAGCGCTCCACACCGGGCTTCGCGTTCTCCCGTTCTTCGGTCAGATGCTCCGGCCGAAGGCCGACCATCATCGTCTTGTCCTTGAATTTCACGTACCGGTCCCGGCGCTGGGGCGGGATCGGCAGGACGATCGCGTCGTTGACCTCGGCAGCGAGACCATCGCCATGCTGCACCACGCGGCAGGGAATGAAATTCATGGCGGGCGAGCCGATGAATCCCGCAACGAAACGGGTCTTGGGATTGTGGTAGAGCTCCTGCGGCGCGCCGACCTGCTCGATGCGGCCCTCGTTCATCACGACGACCCGGTCCGCGAGCGTCATCGCCTCGACCTGGTCGTGCGTGACGTAGACGGTGGTCGTGTTGACCTTTTGGTGCACCTGCTTGATTTCCGTCCGCATCTGTACGCGGAGCTTGGCGTCCAAATTGGACAAGGGCTCGTCGAAAAGGAAGACCAGCGGGTTTCGCACGATCGCGCGGCCCATGGCCACGCGCTGGCGTTGCCCGCCGGACAGCGCCTTCGGCTTGCGATCGAGCAGGGACGTGATGTCGAGAATGCGGGCCGCTTCATCCACGCGTCGCTTGATCTCGTCGCGCGAGAACTTCCGAAGCTTCAGCCCGAACGCCATGTTGTCGAACACGCTCAGATGCGGGTAGAGCGCATAGTTCTGGAAGACCATGGCGATGTCGCGATTGCGCGGCGGCACGTCGTTGACGATGCGCTCGCCGATCAGGATATCGCCGTCGGAGATTTCCTCGAGCCCGGCGACCATCCGCAGCGTCGTCGACTTGCCGCATCCGGACGGTCCGACCAGAACGACAAATTCGTGATCGGCTATTTCGAGATCAATTCCCTTAACCGCCTGAACGCCACCGTCATAAACCTTGTGAACCTGGCGGATCGATACTTGGGCCATAGTTTCCTTCCCTGTGTACTTTTTTGTGTATTTTCATGTCGTTCTGTCGACTTTCGTCAGCCTTTGGTCGCGCCGGCGGTGAGGCCTGAAATGTAGTAATCCATGAGGAAGGCATAGATAATCACGGGCGGAATCGAGGCGATCAACGAGCCCGCCATAATCTTGCCCCACTGGAAGACATCGCCGCGGATCAGCTCGGTGACGATGCCGACGGTCAGCACCATCTGGTCGGAGCTGAACAGGAAGGCCAACGGATAGAGAAACTGTCCCCAGCTGACGGTAAACGCGAAGATCGTCGCCGCGATGATGCCCGGCATGGCGACGGGAATGAAAATCTTGACCAGCATTTGAAGGTAGGACGCGCCGTCGATCAGCGCGGCCTCGTCGAGCTCTTTCGGGATCGAGCTGAAATAGCCGATCATGACCCACGTACAGAACGGCACCGTCAGCGTGGGGTAGAGCAGGACGAGGCTCCAGGTGTTGTTCATCAGGCCGAGCTTGCCGACGATCTGGAACATCGGGATGAAAAGCAGGCTCTCCGGCACGAGATAGGTCAGGAAGACGCCGGTCGCGAGCGCGGCGCTGCCCCAGAAGCGCATACGGGACAACGCGAAGGCCGCCAGGATGGAGATGACCATGCTCAGGGTCACCACGACGGCCGTGACCTTCACGGAATTCCAGATGAAGTGCTGGAAGGTCGGCGACGACAGCAGCTCGACGAAATTAGCCAGCGTCGGGTGTTGGACCAGCCATGGGCTGCCCTGGCGCGAGGAAATCTCCGCCGACGTTTTCAGGCTGGTGGTGACGGTATAGATCGGCGGAATCAGGAACATGAAGGTGAAGATCGTCAGGGCGCCGTAGCTGCCCCAAAGCGCCCAGCGCCGCTCGCGCCTGATGCTACGTCCGCGAAGCGGGACGCCGATCGATTGCGGGGCGGTGTCCGATGCGACAGCCATGGCTACATCACTTCCTTGGTCCGCTTGTTGACGCCGCTCAGGATGAAGTAGGCGAAGATCGCCAACAGCGGCAGCATGAACAGGCTCACCGAAGCGCCGAGCGGTATGTCGCCCGACTGAATGCCGACCTGGAACGCGTAGGTCGAGAACAAATGCGTTTGGTCCTGCGGACCGCCATTGGTCAGGATCCGGACGATATCGAAATTGGCGAAGGTCAGGATCAGGCTGAACAGGATGGTGATGGAAATGATGTTCCGCATCATCGGCAGCGTGATGTGGATCAGCTTCTGCCAAGCCGAGGCGCCGTCGATCGAAGCGGCTTCATAAAGCTGCTCGGGAACCGACTTGAGCGCGGCCAGGTACATGATCATGAAGAAAGGCGTGCCGATCCAGACGTTCACGAGGATGACCGAAAAGCGCGCCCACCAGGTTTCGCCGAGCCACGGCACGGACGGAAAGCCGAAGATGTTCAGGACCCAGTTGAAGGCGGAATAGGACGGGTCGAAAAGCCACCACCAGGTCAGCGTCGACATGGCCGCCGGGATAACCCAGGGAAGCAGCAGGAGGCCCCGATAAATGCGCTGCTTTCGCGAGGGAATGTTGTGCATCAGATGCGCCAGCACGAAACCGATCATCGCCTTGGCGACAACGGCCACGATGGCGAAAAAGCAGGTCTGGAAGATGACCATCTGGAAGGTTTCGCGGCGCAAAAGGAACGTGTAGTTCCCGATGCCGACGAACCGCGTCATCTTCTTGCTGAGCATCGATAGATAGATGGAATAGACCGACGGCCAGGCGACCAGCCCGACGATCACGAGGATCAGCGGCAGGGTCATTAGAAAAGCCAGTGTCGAACGGCGTCGGACGAATTTGCGAAGCCCGCCAGCGCGCCCTGCCCCCGATGTCTTCGGGGTCTCGAGGTCAGCTTGAAGAACGGTCGCTTGCACCATCTGTGAACACCTTGTCGCCAAGCTGATCCGGCAAATTAAGGCTCTAGGCACACAACACTAAGCAGTCGAAACAGCGCGACAATATGCCGCTATGATCAAAGCATATGCATATGCTCGCTGGCTTGGCAAGTCGTGCCGCCTTATGCGCCTTCCACGCGCATCACGCCCGCCGCTTCTTTTTTTTGTTTCACAATGTCATGGCGTGGACGACCGATTGGAAGCCGTTGGGCGCGGGGCGGCGATGGCGATATCCTTTGCAGATCGGCGGAAATTTGGACGCACTGGAGGCAGCAATCGAGAGGCGCCGGGGCGCATCTCGCGACCGCGAACGGATGATTCGCGGGGATGAAAACAGCGGGTAAGCGAGAAGAGGGAGCATCTCATGGAAATCGAAACCGTGTTGCCGTTGGGAAAAGTCGACCCCGGCCTGCGCAAGCCGGAACAACCGCTGGACCTCACGACGGTGGGGACGGACGCGCAACGGGTCGAAAGCCTAGGCTATGACCGTCTGCTCGCCTCGGAAAACAAGGAAGATCCCTTCGTCACGATCGCGGTTGCCGCCGAACGGACGACCCGCCTGAAACTAGGCACCTCGGTCGTGATCGCCTTCGCCCGCAGCCCGGCCGTCACGGCGATGTTCGCCTGGAGCATGCAGAAACTGTCGCGCGGCCGCTTTACGCTCGGCCTCGGCTCACAGGTCAGGGCGCATATCCAGCGCCGCTTCGGCATCAAGGACTATACGCCGGCGGGCACCTGGATGCGGGAATACGTTCAGGCTGTGCGCGCGTATTGGGATTGCTGGCAGAACGGCACGCCGCTCGATTTCCACGGTGCGCGCTACGAGATCAATTTGATGGTGCCGCAGTTCAATCCGGGCCCGATCGCGCAGCCGGCGATCCCGGTGCACATCGCCGGCGTGAACCCGTTCATGGCGCAGGTCGCCGGCGAGGTCGCGGATGTCCTGGGGCCGCATCCGATCTGTACGCGGGCCTATATCGAGCAGGTCATGCTGCCGGCCGTCGCCAAAGGCGCGAAGAAGGCCGGCCGCGATCCGTCCGAGATCGGCGTCGCCATGCGCTCGCTGATCGCCACGGGGCCGGATGAGGCGACGCTGGCCGGGCGCGTCGAAGCCGTTCGCGCCCGCATCGCCTTCTATGCGTCGACGCCGGGCTATCGGGCCGTCTTCGCGCATCACGGGCTCGAGGCCCTGGCCAAGGACCTGAGTGTTCTGTCCCGCGCCCAGCGCTGGGAGGAGATGCCGCCGCTGATCGACGACGACATGCTGCAGATGTTCGCCGTCATCGGCACCTATGACCAGATCGTCGAGCGGATGCGCGCGCGCTGCGGCGGTCTGGCGACCAGCGCCGAGTTCAGCATTCCGGTTACCTGCGAAGCCGATTACGAGCGGCTGGGCGATCTCATCACGCAGCTCAAGAAGCTTTAGGCGGCTGTGCTCGGACCGGGTCAGAAAGTGATCGCCGTCCGCAGGCCGAAGACGGCGGCGTCGCCGATCCTTTGCCCGGTGTCGCTGAGCGTGCCGCCGCCCGGGTTGATGATGTACTGGAAGTCCGGCTGCAGCTGCCACCAGGGCGTGATCTGGGCCTGGTAGGTGAGCTCCAGCACGGTCTCGCCGTCGCGGGTCGGATAATTCGTTCCCGTATAGAACGCCGTGTCCTTGTCCAGGTCGCGCGCCTGGTCGCTGATCCGCGCGTAGCCGACGCCGAGGCCGATCGTATCGTCGTCGCGGCCCGGCAGAAGCCCCTTGTAGGTCACGCCGCCGTCTACGAAAGCGCTGACCAAGTTGCGGTCGCCGGGCGCGCCCATGGCGCGGGCAAACACGCCGAGGCCGCCATTCTCCGTTCCGGGCTTGCGGTAAAGCATCTGATCCATGATCGCGTAGACGCTCCAGTCGCCGGCATGTTGCCTGGGGTCGCCGCTGCTCGACGGGCTCGCCAGCGAGACGCCATTGCGGTCGAAACGCTGATCGGCGAAATATTCTGAATTGTACCAGCCGCCGATCTTGTAGGTGCCGGGCAGCCCCGCGGCGCCTTTCCCCTGGTTGATTGCATACTGGGCTTCGGCGATGGCGAAGACGCCGTCATTGACGCGAAATGCCGTGCCGGACGCGTCGTTTCCGCCGCCCGTCGGGTCGCCGTTGTAGACGCCGGCGAGGAGGGTGAGCGCATCGGTCGGCTTCACCTGGAGGCGGACACCCGGCGTCGCCAATGGAAAGGCCGGGCCGCCTGATGGAAGATCGGCCGCGGGAAGCGTCGGCCACCCGAAATTCGCATTGATAAACACGCTGCCGTATTGGGTGAGCATGAACTCCTGGTCGGCCGCCTGCTGACCGATGCGGGCATCGAACATGCCGCCTCGGAAGGACTGGTCGTACCACAGCTCGAACAGGAGGGTGCCTCGGTCCGCCTCGACGTTGCTCACGGTGTTGAGGTTGTCGAGATTGTTCGCGCTCAGGCCCCGGCCATGGATCTGATAGGCGCTGGCATTGAACGTCCCGCCCTTGAGGCCAAAGGCCTTGTCGGTGTCGAGGCCGAGCGTCATCAGCGTGGCGCCGTCATAGACCGCGCTTTGCCGCGTTCCGCCGGTGGCGTTGCCGAAGACCTCGCTCGTCTCCTGAACGCTTAAGGTGACGCCGTAGCGCCCGATGACGCTGCGCACGCCGCCGATGTCATCGAGAAGCGTGTCCCGATGCCACAGATCGGTCGGCGCGGCCGGCGTCCCATCCTGCGCGGCCACGGGAAAAGTCCATCCCGCGAGCAGCAGCGCGCCGCAAAGGAGCGGAACAGCGGCGGACCGGCGTCGTGTCCGCCTCTTCCGGCATTGGTTTGGCGTCTGTTCAGCCATGTGCCGCTCGGCGAGGCCGATCCATTCGAGGCGCGTTGCGATTGGAACTAGATGAAAGCGAATGTCTTTCTGAAGAACTGCGGCAGATTATGCAATGGTATCGACGACACCGCCATCGACGCGGAGCGCTGCCCCGGTGGTGGCCGAGGAAAGCGGCGAGGCGACGTAGACGGCGAGGTTGGCGACTTCCTCGACCGTTGCCGGCCGCCGGAGGATCGAGCTCGGCCTATTCTCCATGACAAAAGTTGTCGCGGCGTCCTCGATCGATCGTCCCGATTGCTCGGCGTCCGCGCGCAGCATCTCGCGCACCCCTTCCGAAAGGGTCGGGCCCGGCAGGATGGCATTCACCGTCACGCCGGTGCCTGCAAGCCGCTTCGCGAGACCGCGCGACAAAGCGAGATCTGCCGTCTTGGTCACGCCGTAATGGACCATGTCGGCGGGAATGTTAAGCGCCGACTCCGAGGACAGGAAAAGAACCCGCCCCCAGCCGCGCGTCACCATGCCGGGAACATAGGCGCGCGACAGGCGGACGCCGGACAGAATGTTGACCGCGAAGAAGCGCTCCCATTCCGAATCCGGCGTCTCGAAGAAATCCGACGGGCCGAAAATGCCGACATTATTGACAAGGATGTCGGTGGAAGGGACGGCCTCCACGAGGGCGGCGCAGCCCTCGGCCGTGCCGAGATCGGCCGCGACGCCCCGGACCTCGGCGCCGGCGACCTGTGTCTTGAGCCGGACGATCGCGTCGTCCACGGCGCCTTGCTTGCGGCCGTTCAGGACGACGCCTGCGCCCGACTCCGCCAGCCCTTTCGCGATCGCAAAGCCGATGCCGAGCGTCGAGCCCGAGATGACAGCGGTCTTGCCGGATAGATCGATCTTCATGCCTTACCTCTCCTGATGAAATGTCGGACAGCCGCACCGCAGGACCGGTCGGCGGCGCGGAAACGGATGGGATTTGTTGGCGAGCCCCGTGGAATGTCGGGCTCGTCCCCGAAGTAGGGCCCGATAGGCTGCTGCCAACGGGTGTCGCCCCGAGATCGCGCCGTTGTGATTGGCGCGGCTGTTCCGTTGGTAAATCCCGAAGATCTCCGGCCAGGCGGTTTCTAAAATAATACAAATATTGCAGATAGTTACATGGGTAAGCCAGACGTGACGGCGGAGATCGCCGGAAGGTGGTGGGAGACCTTGTCAAAGCCGTTCCGCCGTTTATATTATGCGAATGATTATTAGTATTAGTATAAATAAGTTAAGCGGCCGGGTCGAACGCGCGGGTTGCTGGTGGCCCGGGGTTGGGCCGCTTCGGGCCGGTGGTTGAGCAGAGATGAAGTCATGAACGCAGTTACGCTTACGGATCGAACGACCTTGGGTATCCGCGACGTCCTTGTGGGCCGGCGGCGTGGCGTGCAATCGGCACTGTTGTTCGCGGGGCCCGCGGTCATCACCTCGATCGCTTACATGGATCCCGGAAACTTCGCGACCAACATCCAGGCCGGCGCCCAGTTCGGCTACACCCTGCTTTGGGTCGTGCTGATGGCCAACCTGGTCGCCATGCTGTTTCAGGCGCTGTCCGCCAAGCTCGGGATTGTCACCGGGCGCAATCTGGCGGAAATGTCCCGCGATCATTTTCCGCGGAAAGCGGTCTATGCCATGTGGGGCGTCAGCGAGGTTGCGGCCATGGCGACCGACTTGGCCGAGTTCCTCGGCGGCGCACTGGGCATCGCGCTCCTGTTCAAGCTGCCGTTGATGGTGGGCATGGCGATCACCGCCATCGTCACCTACGGCATCCTGTATTTCGAGAAGCATGGCTTCCGCCCGATGGAGATCATCATCGGCGCGCTGGTCGCGGTCATCGGCCTCTGCTATCTCGCCGAGCTGAGCATCGCGCCGATCGACTGGCAGGCGGCGGGCCTGCATATGGTCCTTCCCGCCATGCCGAACGCGGAAGCGCTGACGATCTCGGTCGGCATCATCGGCGCCACGGTCATGCCGCACGCGATCTACCTGCATTCGGGCCTGACCCAGGCGCGTGCGCCGGCGCGGAACGCGCGTGAGCGGCGCTCGCTGCTGCGCTTCTCGCGCTGGGAAGTCGTGCTCGCCTTCTCGGTCGCCGGGCTGGTCAACCTTGCCATGGTCATGATGGCGTCGGCCGTCTTTCATCCCGGCCACAGCGACGTGGCAAAGATCGAGACGGCCTATCAGACGCTGACGCCGCTGCTCGGCGCCGGCGCGGCCGCCATCTTCCTGTTGTCGTTGATCGCGTCGGGTATCTCGAGCTCGGCCGTCGGTACCATGGCCGGGCAGATGATCATGCAAGGCTTCGTGAGTTTCCGCATTCCCATTTGGGTGCGCCGCCTGGTCACCATGCTGCCGGCCTTCGTCGTCGTCGGTCTCGGGGTCGACGCGACGCAGGCCTTGGTGATCAGCCAGGTCGTCCTGTCCTTCGCGCTGCCGGTCCCGATGATTGCGCTCGTCCTGTTTACCCGCCGGCGCGACATCATGGGCGAATTCGCCAACGGTCGGTGGACCGACGCCGCGGCGGTCGCCGGCGCGGCCGCTGTCCTGATCCTCAACATCGTCTTGCTGCTGCAGACCTTCGGCGTCGGCATGCCGATCCTGTCCGCCGGCTGAGGGTTCGCGTAGGGCCGAAGCGGCTAAGCGTCCGTATAAATCACTTGAATTAATTCAGGTGATTTAATATAGTCGCAATATGAGCGACACGGAAACCAGAGACAAGCTCGTCCTCGCGGCGGAGCGCCTGTTCGGCGAGCGCGGGATCGATAACGTCTCGCTGCGCGAGATCAACCGGGCCGCCGGACAGCGTAACGTCGCGGCGCTGCACTATCATTTCGGCAGCCGGGAGGCTTTGCTGGAGGCGATCTTCGAGCGCCGCATGGCCGGCATCAATCGCCGGCGCGTCGCCATGCTCGACGCGCTCGAGTCGGAGGGGCGCGCCGACTCGATCCGCGCGGTGGTCGAGGCGATGGTCCTGCCGCTGGCGGAACAGCTCGATCCCGCGGCCGCCGGCGGTCCCTATATCCGCTTCCTCGCGCAGGCGATCAGCGATCCGGGCGTCGACGTTGGCGGCTTGGTGCGCAACAAGTTCGACCAGGGCATGGTGCGGAGCCGCCGGCTCGCACGCCGTATCCTCGATCACCTGCCCGTGGAGATCGTCGACGAGCGCATGACCTTCGCCAGCGCCCAGATGGTCCACGCGCTGGCCGACAAGGCGCGCCGCCGCGCCGCCGGGCCCCGTGTCCGTCGAAGGGGCGGCGAGCGGCCTGGCGAAACTGTGTTCTTCGTCGCCAATCTGATCGACAGCCTGACCGGGGCGCTGAGCGCGCCGGCCTCCCCGGAAACCCTGGCGAGCCTCGACGAGGCGCGCCGCAAAACAGCATGAGGAAACGCCCAAAATGACCGCGCAGCAGATTGCTCCCCATACGGCTTACGAGCACATCACCGTTGCCCCCGTCTCCGGTGCGATCGGCGCCGAGATTGGCGGCGTCGACCTCGCGAAGCCGCTCTCCGACGGTGCGCTTGCGGAAATTCGCCGCGCCTTTGTCGAGCATCTCGTGATCTTCTTTCGCGAGCAGGACATCACGCCGGAACAGCACAAGGCCTTCGCCCGGAATTTCGGCGCGCTCCACGTCAACGATTTCTTTCCCCGGGTCGAGGGCCACGAAGATGTGCAGCTGATCGTCAAGGAGCCCGACGATCGCAAGAATGTCGGCGAAGTCTGGCACAGCGACGTGACCTACGCGAAGCGCCCCGCGCTCGGCTCGCTGCTCTATGCCAAGGAAGTGCCGCCTTATGGCGGCGACACGATGTTCGCCAACATGTATCTCGCTTACGAGACGCTGTCGGACGGCATGCGGGCGCTGCTGCGCGGGTTGAAGGCGCAGCACAGCGCGGCCGAGAATTTTGCCAAGCGCGCGGCGGACGCCCGGGATCGGGCCGCCGGCTTCCGCTATTCGGAGAACGCCGAGCAGGAGGCCGTCCATCCCGCGATCCGCACCCATCCGGAATCCGGGCGCGATGCGCTCTACGTCAACCGCTCCTTCACCAAGAGTTTCGCGGGAATGACGCGGGAGGAAAGCGCGCCGATCTTGGGCTTCCTGTTCGACCATCTGTCGCGGCCGGAATTTACCTGCCGTTTGCGCTGGCGGGCCGGCACGCTCGCCTTCTGGGACAACCGCTGCGCCCAGCACTTCGCGATCAACGACTATCACGGCCATCGCCGCGTCATGAACCGGGTAACCGTGCTGGGCGACGAGCCGTTCCTGGCAGAGCGCTCCATCGCGGATGCCGCATAAGGAACCTTCATCGCGAATCGGGGAAACGTGTGCTGATCGCATTGCCCGTCGGTGGATGCCACGAATAAATCGTGGCATGACGGTCTTATTGAAATTGGAAATGTAAAATAGTCGTCACCCCACGGTTTATCCGTGGGGTCCATGCGAACGGAACCATCCATCGCGTCGATGTTTGAACGGGCGGTTCGCATCTTTCCGACCGCCCTGTATTCTGTCGCATAGGAGGGCGAGACATGACGCAGATACGCATCGGCTTTGTCGGCGACAGCATCACGCACGGCACCGGCGACGAGACCCTGCTCGGCTGGACCATCCGCGCAGGCCAGGCGGAGGTCGCACGCGGCCACGACGTGACCGTCTACAATCTCGGCATCCGGGCGGATACGTCGCTGCTGGCCGAAGCGCGCTGGGAAGCGGAATGCGCCGCGCGATACCGGCAGGGCGTCGCCTGGGCGACCGTCTTCGCCATCGGCATCAACGACAGCGCCCATGAGAAGAGCGCGGCGATGGATGGGCAACGCGTACCGCTCGACCGGTCGCTGGAAGTGATCGGCGGCATGCTGACCGCGGCAAAACGCTTTGGGCCGGTACTCTGGGTCGGGCCGACGCCGGTGGTCGAGGCGATGATGCCGCTCGACCGCCTTCCGGGCGTGATCTACGACTTTCGCAACGCCGTGATCGGGGAATACAGCAGCGCCTACGCGGCCCGCGCCGAAGCGCTCGGCGTGCCCTATCTCGACCTCTGCACGCCGCTCGCCGGCGATTCGGCCTGGGAGGCCGCGCTCCGCAAGTCGGACGGGCTGCACCCGAATTCCGAAGGCTATTTCATGATGGCGGCGCGCATCGGCAACTGGCCCGCCTGGCGCACCCTTTTCGACCGGTAAGCGGATTGCCGGTATCCGGCACCATGGATACAGTACAGAGTGGTAGGGCCGGCATGGTTTTTCGTGGGGCCGGACCCGACGATAACGAAGGCCAGGAAACGTCATGCCCGACAGCACAGGTCCATCCCGAAACGGAAAGCCCGCGCGCAGCGGCGATCTCGACGCGCTGATCATCGGCGCCGGCTTCTCGGGCCTCTATCAGCTTCACTGCCTGCGGGACCGTCTCGGCCTGTCGGCGCTGGTGCTCGAGAAGGGCGATGGCGTCGGGGGCACCTGGTATTGGAACCGCTATCCCGGCGCGCGTTGCGATTCGGAGAGCCATTCCTACTGCTATCAATTCTCCGACGCGCTGCTGGAGGAATGGGAGTGGTCGGAGCGTTACCCCGAGCAGCCGGAGATCGTGCGCTACCTCAACTTCGTCGCGGACAAGCTCGACCTCAAGCGCGACATCCATTTCGATACCTGCGTGACCGCGGCGCGCTTCGACGAGACGGCGAACAAGTGGACGATCGAGACCGAGAACGGCAAGCGCTACACGGCGACCTACCTGATCACCGCGATCGGCTGCCTGTCATCGGCCAACGTCCCGGCCATTCCCGGGCTCGATAGCTTCGAGGGCAAGTGGTACCACACCGGCCGCTGGCCGCACGAAGGCGTGGATTTCACCGGCAAGCGCGTCGGCCAGATCGGCACCGGGTCGACCGGCATCCAGGCGGCGCCCGTCATCGCGAAGACGGCGAAGCACCTCACGGTGTTCCAGCGCACGGCGAACTACAGCGTCCCGGCCCGCAACGGGCCGCTCAGCGACGAGTTCAAGCGCTATATCCGCGAGCACCATGATGAGATCACGGAGGTCTGCGAGAGCACGCCCAACGGCCACCCGTTCCGCATCTCGGAGAAGAATGCGTTCGACGTCACGCCGGACGAACGCCAGGCGATTTACGAAAAGTCATGGGAAATCGGCGGGCTGCGGTTCCGCGCCGCCTTCCAGGACATCCTGACCAGCAAGGCGTCGAACGACACGGCGGCGGACTTCATCAAGGGCAAGATCCGCGAGATCGTGAAGGATCCGAAGACCGCGGCGATCCTCGCCAATATCGACCACCCCTATGCCGCAAAGCGGCCACCGATCGACACCGGCTATTTCGAGACCTTTAATCGCGACAACGTCTCGCTGGTCGACCTGCGCGCGACGCCGATCGAGCGCATCACGCCCAAAGGCATCCGCACGACCGACCGCGAATACGCGCTCGACATCATCGTTTTCGCCACCGGCTTCGACGCGATGACGGGACCGCTGCTCAGCTTCGACATCCGGGGTCGCGGCGGCGTCCCGCTGAAGGAGGTTTGGCGCGCGGGACCGGTAACGTATCTCGGCCTCACGGTGCCCGGCTTCCCCAACATGTTCACGATTACCGGCCCGGGCAGCCCGTCGGTGCTCTGCAACATGCCGGTGGCGATCGAGCAGCATGCCGAGTGGATCACCGACTGCATCGCCAATACGCGGGAAACCGGGGCCGAGACCATCGAGGCGACGCCCGAGGCGGCGGCGAAGTGGGGCGCGCATGTCAACGCCGCCGCCAACGCCACGCTCCTGCCGCAGGCGACGCATTCCTGGTATCTCGGCGCCAACGTGCCCGGCAAGCCGCGCGTCTTCATGCCCTACGCGGGCGGCATGGTGCATTACCGCAACATCTGCGACCGCGTCGCGCGGAAAGGCTACGAAGGCTTCGTGTTCGGCGACGGCAAGCGCCGCGCCCCGGTCGCGGTCGGTGACTTCGCGCTCGCCACCGTCGGCGGTCAGCCGGGCGTTTAGAGCAACTTGCGTTCCATGGATGCAGATAAGTTGACGGAAGCCTGTCAGCGCACGGTGCCTCATTCGGTCCGACCGTAATATTCCGGCTGCGGCGGCCGCCCAACTCATGTAAGAGCTATTCACATGGGTTGGTCCAGGGACAAACGCGGCGCCGGCCGGCGTAGCTATCATCACGGCAATCTGCGCGAGGCGCTGATCCAGGCGGCGCTCGATCTGATCGCGGCGAAAGGGCCCGCGGGCTTCACCTTCGCCGAAGCCGCACGCTCGGCCGGCGTCAGCCCGGCAGCGCCCTACCGCCATTTCCGTGACCGCGACGCCCTCATGGCCGATGTGGCGCGTCAGGGCTTCGAGCGGTTCGAGGCGTTTCTCACGACCGCCTGGAACGACGGCCGGCCCGACACTTTTACGGCTTTGGGCAATGTCGGGAAGGCCTATCTCGCCTTCGCGCGCACCGAGCCTGCCTATTATTCCGCGATGTTCGAGGCCGGCGTCCCGGTCGGGGACTATGCCGAGCTGCGGCAAGCCGGGGACCGCGCCTTCGCCATCGTGCGCAACGCCGCGGAGGCGCTATGCGGAACGCTGCCCCAGGCCAAGCGGCCGCCCGCGCTGATGGTGGCGCTGCACATCTGGGCGCTCTCGCACGGCATCGCCTCGCTGTTCGCTCGCGGCGACGCCGGCCGGCGCAGGCTGCCGATGAGCGCGGAGGATCTGCTCGAAGCCGCCGTGCTGATCTATCTGCAGGGGCTCGGCCTCGGGGGCGACACGACCGCCGGCGCGTCCTGATCCGCTCGTCCGGCGCCGATATCGATTTTCCTGAATCACCCGTCTTGACAGGCTCGGCCCAATTTCTTACTTATGTGAATGTCATTAACATTCACATTGCGCGGGGCGCAGCATGGGCATCGCAGCGAGACTCGATGACATCGGCAAACCGGCCTGGATCGGCCTGATGGTCCTCGGATTTATCCTGTTCTGGCCGGTCGGATTGGCGATCTTGGTCTATCTTTTTTGGAGCGGACGAATGAGCTGCTGGAAGCGACACGGAATGAGGGACATGCGTCGAGCGGGCGGCCGCTGGTACGGGCCTTGCGGTCCCGGCGGCTGGCGTCGGCCGGAGACGAGCGGCAACAGCGCCTTCGACGAGTATCGCGCGGATACCTTGCGCCGGCTCGAGGAGGAGCAGCAGGAATTCCTGGATTTCCTGGACCGCCTGCGCCAGGCCAAGGACAAGGCCGAGTTCGACCAGTTCATGGCGGAACGCCGGCGCGACCGGCAAAGCCCGGCGCCGGAAGGCCCCGAGCCGCAGCCGCAGGGCTGACTTTCCCCGCCGCCGGTCGGCAACGGATCACAGGCGGTCATCTGGCGCCGGACCTTGTCCCCGAGGTCCGGCGCCGCGTTTGTCGGATCGAAGTCGGCAGAGCTTGGATCGCGTCGTTCTCGGAAACCCGCTTTAGAATTCGACCTCGAGCTCGATGATCTCGTCCGGCTCTTCGAGCGCGGCCTTGGTCCATTCCTTCATCAGCGGCCAGTCGAAAATCTGCTCGCAATAGGAGGCAAGCGGGGGCTCCAGCTCCACGGCATAGGTCCGGAACCGGGTGCATACCGGGGCATACATGGCGTCCGCCATGCTGAGCGAGCCGAAGAGATACGGCCCGCCATAGGCCTCGAGGCATTCCGTCCAGATCGTCTTGATCCGCTCCACATCCGGCCGCGCGCCCGAGAAGATCTTGAACTTCTTGTGCCGGGCCTTGAGGTTCATAGGTAGCGCAGACCGAAGGTTGTAAAATCCGGAGTGAATTTCCCCCGAAACCGCCCGGCAATGGGCACGCATCACCCGGTCGGCGGGCAAGAGGCCTGCCTTGGGCGCGATCTCGGCGAGGTATTCGGCGATCGCCAGGGTATCCCAGACCGTGACGCCGTTATGGGTGAGCCGCGGCACCAGGACGGACGGCGAGAGCAGAAGCAGCTCCTGCCGGGTTTCCGGCGCGTCCAGATCGACGAATTTCTCTTCGAAATCAAGGCCCGCCATCTTGCAGAGCAGCCAGCCGCGAAGCGACCAGGAAGAGTAATTCTTCGAGGAAATTGTTAGGGTTGCCCGCGCCATGCCTTGCCTCAGTCGCCATGCCCACCATTTTGACGCATAATAATTCTCTCGCAGCGCAAAAGGAATTGCACTAACTTTTTGCGATGCAGCATTAAGATGGTCGCGAGGTAGGCTGGAAGGATGCTTTATCAGACCTATCAGATCCAGGACGATCTGATTGCGCCAATCCGACGGGCCGCGCGGCGGGCGACGCTGGCCGATTGGCCCCGATTCTGGTCATGGGGCGATACGGTCTGGTCGCGGATTGCCGCGGCCCAGGAGATGATCTCCCGATTCGAGCTAAGGCATACGCGGCCGGACTTCGGCATCACCGACGTTGAGGTCGGCAACCGCGCGGTGCCCGTGACCGAGGAGGTCGTGCTCGATCAGCCTTTCGGCAAGCTGCTTCGTTTCGCGAAAGACATCGATTCCGAGCAGCCGCGAATCCTCATCGCGGCCCCTCTGTCGGGGCATTTCGCCACGCTCTTGCGCGGCACGGTCGAGACGCTGCTGCGCGACCACGACGTCTATATCACCGACTGGAAGAATGCGCGGGACGTGCCGACGGACGCCGGCCACTTCGGCGTCGAGGATTATGTCACCTATCTCATCCAGTTTCTCGAGACGATCGGCCCGGGCGCGCATCTTCTCGCCGTCTGCCAGCCCTGCGTGCAGGCGCTCGCGGCGGTCGCCGTCATGTCCGAGGAGGAACATCCGGCGACGCCGCGCTCGATGACGCTCATGGCCGGGCCGATCGATACACGCGAAAGCCCGACGAGCGTGAACGACCTCGCGATGCAACGGCCGCTCTCCTGGTTCGAGCACATGGTGATCTCGCGCGTCCCGGCCCGCTATGCCGGCCGCGGGCGCCGCGTCTATCCCGGCTTCGTCCAGCTTCTGTCTTTCATGTCGATGAACATGGACCGGCACCGCGCCGCCCATCGCCGGCTCTACGAGCTTCTCGTGGTGGGGGATACGGCGGAAGCGGAGAAGATCAAGAGCTTTTACGACGAGTATTTCTCGGTGCTCGATCTGACCGAGGAATTCTACATCGAGACGATCGACCGAATCTTTCAGCGCGCCGAGCTCGCCCATGGCACCTTCACCTATCGCGGCCGGCCGGTCGATCCGGGCGCCATCCGCAAGACGGCACTGCTAACCGTCGAGGGCGGCCGCGACGACATTTGCGCGCTCGGCCAGACGGCCGCCGCGCACGATCTCTGCCGGTCGCTGCGCCCGCATCTGAAGCGCCACCACCTGCAGGCCAATGTCGGCCATTACGGCGTCTTCAACGGCAAGCGCTGGGAGAAGGAGATCTACCCGGTGGTCCGTAACCTTATTCTCGCCGTGGAATAAGCAGCGTCTACGCACGGCTTAGACGGCGCGATCGGGACGGCCGCACCCTACGGATCCGGTGCGGTGAGAATGGCAATTTCCCGGCATGGCTTTATGATCTGAGGGTCACGCAGGGCCCTGTAGCATGAAGCGCCGTTTCATCGTGATCTTCGGCCGGAAACGCACCGACGCCGTGCTTATCCAACGCGTCGCCGCCTATCGCGAGGGCGGCGCTGGTCCGGACGGTGCGACTTTCGAGACAGGCACGACGCCGCCGTTTCGGCTCGGCGACGATGACGGGCGCCGGTTTCCGCCTTCCTTCCTCGCCGAGTTGCCCGATACGGCGGGCAAGCTCGCATGGCTGAAAGCCGACGCCGCGCGCGATCTCGATCTGTTCGCCAAGAACCCGCGACGGCTGCTCGATCTTTATTTCGATTTCATTCTGGTGCGCCTGGACGAGGAAGCCGCTGCATTGGCGCAGCGGCTTCAGCCGATCGGCGGGCTGTTCCGCGTCGAGGACTGGGCCTTCGCCGCGCTCCGCCCCATGCCGAACGCCGCGGTCTTCGATGCGGACGATCCGGAAGCTGCCGCGCCCCTTGTGCTGCACGATCTGGCGTTCTGGACCGGCGAGGCCGTGCTGACCATTCGCTTGCGCGGCAGCGGCACCCCGCTGCCGCGTGAGGCAGACGCCTGCGAGCGCTTGCGGGATCTCGGTGTGCAGATCGTGACGATACCCGTGGCGGAGCTGGCGGCGGGCACCGCGATTTTTTCGCCCGAGCGCTTTCCCGCGGCGTTCCGGTCCTTCTGGCAGGGCGCACCCTACCCCTGCAGCCCGTTCCGGCCGCAGGGGTTGACGCAAACGCTGGCGCTGGACTGACGCGCTAGAATTCCGACTCCAGAATGTAGAGGCCGCCTGCGATGCGTTCCGCGGCGTAGATCAGGCCGTTCTCATCGACATAGACGTCGTTGATCTGGCTCGCCGTGTAGCGTGACCCCTCCGGGCAGGCCGGCATGAAGGAGGCGAGTTCCTTCGGCTGGTACGGGTTGCTGATATCGAAGGCGCGCACCCCGGCATTGAAGAAGGTGGCGAAGACGACCGTGTCCGAGCGGAAGGACGGGCCCGGCCGGTTCTCGTGCAGATTATGCGATCCGAACCGCCCGCCGCGCCCCCGGAACTCGTCCAGCGGCGGCATCGGAAAGGTCGCGATCGACACCGGGTTCTTCTCGTTGCGGATATCGAGCATCCAGGTCAGCTTCGGCCAGTCCGCCCCTTCGTCGCGCGTGCACTCGTCCGCAACGATCATCAGATCGCGCTCGAGCAGTGGCAATGCCGTGTGCGTGAAGCCGGGATAAGGCGGATGCGGGTTCCATTGCGAGACGAGTTTTGGCCGCGACTTGTCAGCGATGTCGAGAATGATCGCGCCGCCGTCGAGATAACCGATATAGGCACGGTCGGGCCGTTCCGGATAAACGTTGGAATTGTGGACGCGATAGTTGTCGCGGCCGCGCGGCGCGTCGGCCGCGTCGGGATAGAGTCGCGGCAGCGGCGGAGTCTCGTCCTTCTCCTCCGTGCCCGGCAGCCACCAGCGTCCCGCCTCTACGGGCTTCGACGGGTTGCGCACGTCGATAATGCGGTAGCATTGGTCGTCGCGCGGATGGCGCGGCATGTAGTCGGCCGCGCCGCTGGCGCAGTGGATGAACTCGCCGTCGACATACCAGACGCAATGGACGCCGCGCGACCGCGGTCCTCTGCAGTCGAAGAAGGAAATCGACTTCGGCTGCTCGGGCGTCGAAATGTCGAACAGCTCGATCCCGGCCTTCTCGATATCCCAGCCATAGGTCTGATAGGCGACCGCCATGATGTCGCCGCAGATTTCCAGCGAGTTGGACCGCATGTTGGTATGCGGAAGGTCGGTCTGCACGATGACCTTCGGCGTGCGCGGATCCGAAACATCGACGGCGGTAAAGTTCTTCGGCGGCCCCTCGTGGGCGAGCCACATGATGCGGCGGCCGTCCTTTGCAACCTGCAGGCTCATGCCTTCGCCCACCCCGCCGAACCCTTGCAGGCTGTTGTGCGAGATCAGCTTCATATTCTTCGCTTCGTGCCCGGACATCGGCTTCCTCCCGGATCTTGGCCAGCGCAGGCGCAAAATTGGACGCGTTTTCAGGAACTCAGTCTTGCATTCGCCTTCGCTGTATCATTGTCATTGCGCTTGCCGGTACGTTCGCTGCCGTCAGTGTGCCGCACAAGCATCTTGAGATGGCAGCACGAATGGGCATGATGCTTCAAGGGCCGCGTCGAAGACGCAGCATCGCGTGTCGGTTGTCGTCTTCCGTCGGTCGTGACGTCGCACGAGGCCGCCATGCCGCCACCGCCCATCGATCGCGCGCCGCGCAACCGAGTGCCCGTCTCGGTCATTACCGGCTTTCTCGGGAGCGGCAAGACGACCTTGCTGAACCGGCTGGTGCGTCATCCGGGCATGGCGGACACCGCGCTCATCGTCAACGAGTTCGGCGAGATCGGCATCGACCACGCGCTGGTTGACTCCTCCTTCGAGAACACCGTGGTCATGGACAGCGGCTGCATCTGCTGCAGCATTCGCGGCGATCTGATCGACACCATCGGCGACCTGTTCGCCAATGTTGCGCAAGGCCGGCTGCCGGCGTTTTCGCGCATCGTCATCGAAACGACCGGCCTGGCGGATCCGGCGCCGATCGTCCATGCGCTGAGCGGCGAGCCCGTCGTCACCGACCGCTGCCGGCTCGACTCCGTCATTACGACGGTGGACGCGCAGAACGGCGGGCGGCAGCTGGACGAACACGAAGAGGCCGTGCGGCAGGCGGCCGTGGCGGATATCGCGCTGATCACGAAGACCGACTTGGTGTCGCCGGACATGGTGCAAAGCCTGGCGCACCGCTTGGCGCAGCTCAATCCGGGCTTGCCGATCCATCTGGTGCAGCACGGCGCGATCGATCCGGCGCTGCTGTTCGATGCCGGGACCCGGGCGGTCGAGCGCATCGCGTCGATCGGGACCGAGGCGTCGGCGGCCGGCGTGCATGCGCACGACCATGATCACGGTCATGATATGGATTTGAACCGGCACGGCGATATCCGCGCCCATACGATCCAGACCGACACGCCGCTCGCCTGGGAGCGGCTCCGCCTTTGGCTCGAGACGGTGTTCTCGTTGCGCGGCGCGGATTTCCTACGGCTGAAAGGGATCGTTCAGATCGCGGGCGAGGACCGTCCGGTCGTGGTGCAGGCGGTCGGCAATTGCTTCAGCCCCCCGCGCGCACTTTCGCGGTGGCCTGCCGGGCCGCGGGGCTCGTGCATCGTGCTGATCACGAAGGGGCTGGCGCCGGACGATTTGCAGCGAAGTTTCGACGCTTTCGTTATCGAGGGGATCGCCGGCGCGGATGCTCGGGCGAGTTCCTAAGTGTACGCGCCGCGGTCCTCGATGACCTTGCCGTCTTGGGGCAGGCTGGCCGATGCCGGCTCGACAGCTCCGACCGATATCCGCCTTCGACCGTGACCGCGATCAGCCGAAGCGGCCGGTGATGTAGCCCTGGGTCCGCTCGTCGGTCGGGTTGGTGAACAGCTGGGCGGTATCGCCGAATTCCACCAGGTTGCCGAGGTGGAAAAACGCGGTCTGCTGCGAGACGCGCGCTGCCTGCTGCATGTTGTGGGTCACGATGATGATGGTGTAATTCGCCGACAGCTCGTCGATCAGCTCTTCGATCTTGGCGGTCGCGATCGGATCGAGGGCCGAG
>CAZPFL010000041.1:0-28000 GCA_964585785.1 uncultured Rhodospirillaceae bacterium | reverse complement strand
CGACCAGCGCGGTCACGTCCTCGACCGCCTTGTCCACGTCGAGCTTCGCGCCCCAGGCGCGCGCCAGATCGCGGTGCCCCGGCGTCTCCGGGTCGAGCACGATGCCCGGCTCCATGCGCCAGTAGACATCAGGGCTGGCGACCAGGAAGCCCTGTGACGCCCAGTAGTCCGAGATCCGCTTGATGAAGCGGTTGACGCCGTAAACTTCCTGCAGGATGACGACGCCCGGCGCGGGGGTCTTCGCGGGCTTCGCGAGATAGGCCTTGAACTTTCCGCCGTCCTTGGCGGTGACGGTGATCTCCGACATGGTCTCCTCCGCTGTTCTTGTTTCTAGGGGGGACGCTCACGGCTGATTGTGCGGCGCGTTTCGGATCGCCGCAAGTCTGCCGCTGAAACGGGGCAATCGGATTGCGAGAAAGGACCGGCGGAGCATTCGCCGGTCCTTCCCCTACCGCCAGCCTGCCTCGCTCAGATCGTACAAACGTCGCCGCACGATCCGAGATCCTCGTCCGCCTGCGCGATCAGCGCGTCCCATCCGGCCGGGAGCCGTATCTCCCCGCCGGTGACGTTGCGCGACCACGCCTGCAGCCAGAAATTATGGGTCGGATGATAGCCGCCCGCGACGCACAGGATGATCTGCTCCGGCGTCCGGGTAATCGGCCACGGATCCATATCCTTGGAGGCGATGGAGTCCGCGTCATCGGCATGCTCGATCCACTGCCGCATGCCGTAGTCCCGGATCACCTCGCCCGGAATTTTGGAGTGCTCCCAGAGGAACGTCTTGATCTTCTCCTGCGTCCAGCCGAGCCGGGAGATCTGGCCGGCGACGACTCGCGACATGAGCAACCCACCCGGGGTCCCGTGCGACCATCCGCCCGCGTAGTGCGGGTTCGGCGTTTGCAGATAACCGGCGACGCGCAGCAGGCCTTGCAGCGCCTCTTCGTCCGGCTTCTCCTTGCCGACGCCGCGACGCAGGATATTCGTCGCACCTGTCCCGACGAAGACGGTGACGGCATTGGTTCCGCGCGGCATGCCCCATTGGGCGGTGGCAAGCGGAACCCAGCCTTCGGGCAAGCCTTCCTCGTCCTCGGCGAAGACCGCATTGGTGTAACGCATGCCGCCGAACATCGCCATCGTGCCGATCCCCGGCAGCGCGCCGCCGACATTCTGCTGCAGCAGCCGGATGGCCCGGCCGATGCTGGCGCCCGCCGGATGACGCGGGTCCGGACCCAACAGGCCGAAGCCGGAGTTGAGCCGGATCTGGTTGGCGATCGGTCCGCTGACGATGACCACCGGGAAGGTGCTGCCCGAGGTCGCCTGCCACTTGTCGTGATCCATCTTGGGATCGAGGATGGCTTCCATCGTCGCGATAAGAACCGGCAGATATTCCGGCCGGCCGCCGGCCATGGCGAGCGAGACTGCAATCGTTTCCACCGTAGCGATGCCGCCGCGCGGCATGACCTTGCCGACGACATGATCACGCGGCAGATCGGTGCCCTTGAGGATCCAGTCGACGCGCTCCTCGGTCGCCGGGTTGAGCGGCAGGCCGTCGCCCCACATGTTGGCGAGGAATTGGCGGTTCATCTTGTCGAACGCTTGCTCGAAGCCGTTAGCCTCGATCGCGAGCTTCGGTGGCTCGGAAATGCCCGTCCTATCCGCCCGCGGACGCCAGGATGTCAGGCCGGCAACGAAGTGCTCGAGCTTTTGACCGATCGGCGTGATGTCACTGCCCACGAGGAACGGATCGATCGGGAAGGTCACCATGCAAGCGTCCTGGTCGAAGCCAAGCCCCGCATGCGCATTGCGAACGACACCCACGAAATCTTCGCGGGTCAGGATAACGGTCGGGATTCCCCTGCTTTCGATTCTAGCGGCAGCACGGCCGCATGCTGTGGCGCAGGCCCCTCAAGACGCGTTGCCGACGATAACCGCGTCTACGCCCTTCTTGACGAATAGGTCGGCGGTCTCGTCCCGGTCGATCCCCGAGTTACCCATCGGGAACGCGGTTTCGGGGATGACGGTGATGTTCTCGAACCGCGCTTCCAGCATCTCCTTGAGCAGCGGGAGCATGCGGTGCGACTGCCACATGTCGTCGGACAGCATGGCGACGGTCTTGCCCTCGAGCGACGGCAAGCGCGGGGCGTGGAGACGGCTAATCTCGGTCGCGCCCGACGGGTCGAATATTTCCAGGGTTGGCATGCGTGGATTTCACTCCCTTATGACATCAGGCCCGGTGATGTTTTTTGCGCGCGGAATGATGTTTGGGCCGTGTTGTCGAGGCTAGCATGGAACGGCGCCTTGGAAAACGCGGCGCGGCGTACAGAGTCGGCGACGCCAGAGCCGACCCCCTCGTCGACACCTGATTGACTATAAATTCAGCAGAGTCGGCAACGAACCATATCGAATGCCGCGCCACGCGTTACGGAGAGCGGCGCCAGCAGACCTGAATTTCCCTTTTCCGGCTGAGGATTGTCCGTACCAATTTTGCGGAAACGTCGCCTCGTCACCGGCGCCAAGGCGAAAACTCGCATGCCTATTTTTGCAGCGCAAACAGGCGATAATCGATTATAATTTATGCTATATTTTCTCTTGCATTCTAAAAAAGAATATTGAAATATTGCATTGCAGCATGACGCTGCGTGTTGCCGATGGCATGGTCATCGGAATTCCTCCCGGAAACCTTTTCTCAGCAACTTTCGGGGCGGCCCATAAGCCGCCCCGTTCTTTCTCAGGCGGGATTTCGACGACGCAGGGCAGAGAGGCCCCGGCACGCGCGGGGGCGGTCCGCTTACGACGAATTGTAGGATGGACAACATTGCGCCAATGGCACAATTTACCCCCAACGACAGAATAGGGGGAGCGCGACATGACGGGAAACGTAATCCCGCTGTCTAGTCGTGAGTCAGACGACAAAAAAAGGGCGTTGCTGACGGACGACGACGTTCGTCTGATCACCGAGGTGGGGAACAGACTCATTCATGAAGGCAAGGCTTCGGCGATCCGGCGCTATACCGAGCGATCGGGTCAGGACGTCATGGTCATACTGGACGACAAGGGCGTCATCGAATTCGGCATCGAGAAAAGCGCGAACGGCTACAAGCGTTTCAACTGCGACTGCGACACCGTCGCCACGTCGACCGAGCTACGCCCGCTGCTTTCAGATCTGATCTGAGCCTCTGCCATCCGCACCGACGCAGCCGCCCACGCGGCGGCACCCTGTCACGCCATCCCTGCACGACCGAACGCCGCTTTTCCCTCGGGCACGGGGCTCCGCGCCATTCACTGCGCCGGGCTTCAGGAACGTCACCTGCAAAATATTCCGTAAAATCAGTCAATTGTGACGCCCGTCACTGCGTCGCCGGACGAAATCGCTAAAATGGCGACATACGTTACCCAAGAGGCCGCGCACCCACAGCCCCTCCCATGCGCGGCCTCTTTTCTTTTGCGCGAAGGCGCCGGGATTCGGGTCCAACGGCCCTGCGATCCGACAAAGCAAGCGCATCGATCGCGCGTGTGACCGCGGTCACTGCCGGCCGGGGCAATTTATCTAAAATGTTCGTTAGTTCGCCTAGCAAGGCATCGTATTCCCTCGAAGCCGCGTCCCCTCTGTCGCGGCTTCTTTTTTTCCGTTTCTCGATAGGAAGGGCCAGGGGCGCGGCCTGGATCAGTTGTCGGCGATGGTCGCGCGCAAAAAGCGACGGGGCTGGCGCAATGGATTATCGCCGGTCGCCTTGTGCCAGGCGCACCGGTTGTCCCAGATCACGGTGTCGCCGAAACGCCATTTGTGGCGCGCCTGGAATTCCGGCCGCATGCACCATTCGTAGGTTTCTTCCAGCAGCTCCTGAGCCTCGTCGTCATCCATGTCGGCAATGCCGACGGTATGCGCGGGATTGACGAAGACCGAATGCCGCTTCGTGTCGGTATGCGGCTTGATGATCGGATGGGCGATCAGCGGCGCCTGCTGATCCGCTTTCTCCAGCCGCAACTGCCCGTCCGTGGCGCGACCGCCATAGCGGAAGGTCGCCTTGCGCCCTTCCAACCGGCTACGCAGCGAATCCGGCATGGCGTCCAGGGCGTGATACATGTTGGCAAAGAGCGTATCGCCGCCGACATCCGGGATCTGCAGCGTATGCAGCGAGGTCGCCCGCGCGGGCACCTCGCGATAGCACATGTCGGTATGCCACTTGTCGCCGCGCTTGGTCTCGAAGGGATCGACCTCGCCCTTCTCGTTCAGGTTCGTCATCACGATCAGGTTATCGAACTCGGGGTGATTGTATTTCTTGGTGATATGCGGCTCGAGCCGGCCGAAATTGCCCATGAACGCGACCATTTGGGCGGCCGTCAGCGGCTGGTCGCGGAAAACCAGCACAATGTGGTCCAGAAAGGCCTGGTAGACCGCCTCCCGGTCATCCTCGGAAAGTGGCTTGGTAATGTCGACTCCGGCCACTTCCGCCAGCAAAGGATCGGCCAGCTTGCGCACTTCGATAGTCATGGTATTCCGCTCCATCCCGATCGCGGCACCGCCCGTCCGCCGCTCCTGATCATTTTAGCCGAAAACGCCTTGACGGGTGCAAGCAAGCCCTTAAATCGGTGGCGGGCCATGCGTCGAAGTGGCCCTTGAATCAACATGGTGTTGCGAGAATAGTAGGGCATGCAATCCAGGCTCAGAAAGCGCATCGCGGTAACCCTCCTATGCGCAATTCCGCTAGCCACGGCCGGCTGCGCCGAATGGCACGGCGCGAAGAACGTCAGTACCGAGATCCCCGCCGAAGCGGTGGGCCACGGTCCCGGCCTGTTCACCGGTAAGCAAGGCGGCATCGTAATCTATAGCGGCCCTTGGTTCGGCGCCTCGCCTGACGGGGACGAAGCGGAGTAGCCGGCGTCGTCGAGCCTGCGGACAATCCGTAACCCCGAGCGCCGCCCGGAACTTCCCTAAAACCGGACAAGAAACAGGGCGAGGACGAGCCCCACGACGACGCCCGCCGCGCCGCCGATCGCCAAGACCGTGTTGCTGGGCCTTTCGGCGCGGGAAAAGGCGTAGCTCAGCGCCACGCCGACACCGCCCGGAAGCAGGATAAAGAGAAGGAGCAGCCAGAACCCATACATCGATGATTTGTCCGGTCGGGGCGATTCACGCGGAAGCGCGGCGGAGTGTCCCACACATTGCGGAAGCGATCACGTAGTTTGGCGGTACCGGCAATCGCTTCCTCTTGCCAAGCGCCGGGCGGCCATGAAACAGTCGCGCGGGATGCCTGCGCCGGGCCGCGCAGGGCCACGCGCGGCGTGCTTGGCGTCCTCTCTCCCGTGACGTCGCCCGAAGGACCGAAAGAAGCTGAAGCAAGCCGTGTCGACCGGGCGCTCTCGATGACCGATACTTTCTGGCTTTCCCTTGCCGTGAAGATGTTTGCGAGCGGCGCGCTCGTCATGAGCGTCGCCCTCGTCGTGGCGCGAACGGGCCCGTTTGCCGGCGCCATGATCGCGACGCTGCCGCTGTCCGCCGGCCCGGCCTATGTCTTCATCGGCCTCGATCACGGGGCGGAGTTCGTCGCGCAAACCGCGCTGGTGAGCCTTTCGGTCAACGCCGCGGTCGCGCCCTTCATCGTCGTCTATGCCGCCATGGCGCAGCGGTTCGGTCTTCTCGCCAGCCTGGGCGCCGCGCTTGCGGCCTGGGCGCTCAGCGCCGCGCTGATCCTGCATTCGGCCTGGACATTCCCGATATGCATCGTCGCAACCTTGCTGGCCTTTTCGCTCGGCATGGTGATGACGCGGCGCTACCTGGGCGGCGCGGTCGCGGGGCGCTTCACGGCGCGCTGGTGGGATCTCCCGCTCCGAACGCTGCTAGTGATGGGCGTGACGCTGGCTGTCGTCCTGGGCGGCAAGCTGTTAGGCCCGAGGGCCGCCGGCATGGCCGCGCTGATGCCCGTCATTCTGACCAGCCTCGCCATCATGCTCCACCCGCGCCAGGGCGGCCGCACCGCCGCGGCCGTGTTCGCGAACGGGCTGCCCGGCATGTTCGGCTTCGCCGCCGCGCTCGCCTTCCTGCACCTGGCGGCGGTTCCGCTCGGCCGCTGGGCGGCCATGGCGCTCGCCCTGGTGATCAGCGTTTCGTGGAACGCGACGCTGATCCTGCTCCGGCACCGCGTCCTGCTGCGCGCCGCCAAGTAACGCCGCGCCAGCCGGACTCAGCCCGGCGGCAAGCGGCATTTGCGATGGCGGACCGCGGCGGCTATCTTCCGGCATTGACGCGAAAATCAGGCCGCCGACGAGAGACCGCCGTGCTTGCAGACATCGAAAAAGAAGCCGCCCGCTATATCGGGCGGACCGAAACCGCGAGCGACGAGGTCTCGCTGACGATGGCCCGCCGTCTCGCGGCGACACTCGATCAATCGCCGGACGGGCTCGCGCACGGCGCGCCGTTGCCGGACGGATGGCATGTCATCCTGTTCACCCCGACAGCGCCGACGCGCAGCCTGGCCCGCGACGGCCATGCCCCGCAGGGCGACTTCCTGCCGGTGCTGCCGTTGCCGCGGCGCATGTTCGCCGGCCGCCGCGTCATCTTTCACCAGCCGCTCCGCATCGGGGACGAGGTCGAGCGCGTCTCGAAGATCGCCAAGATCGAGTCCAAGAGCGGGCGGTCCGGCGTGCTCGCCTTCGTCACCATCGTGCACGACATCAGCACGAAGGCCGGCCTTTGCGTCACCGAAGAGCAGACGCTCGTCTACCGCGAAGAGGCGACCGGCGGCGAGCACAAGGCCGAGCCGGAGCACGCGCCGGAAGGCTGGCCCTGGACGTCGTCCTTCACGCCGTCGCCGATGCTGCTGCTGCGCTATTCCGCCATCACCTTCAACGCGCACCGGATCCATTACGACGAGGTCTATACGCGCGAGACGGAAGGCTACAAGGAGCGGGTGGTGAATGGCGGCCTGACTGCGATATTCCTGGCCGAGTTCGCGAAGACGCTGCAGCCGCGGCGCATGGCCGAGTTCCGGATTCGCAACCAGCGGCCGCTGTTCGTCAACGAAACCGTGTCGCTGCTCGGCCGGCCGGACACGGACAACGACGCCAGGACGGACTTCTGGGCCGCCGATCAGGACGGCTTTGTCGCCTCCAAGGCCAGCATCCTGTGGGGAGATCCGCGATGAGCCGCCCGCCGCTTTCCGGTATCCGCGTCCTGGACCTGACCTCGATCGTGGTTGGCCCGGTCGCCACCCAGTTCCTGGGCGACTACGGCGCCGACGTCGTCAAGATCGAAGCGCCCAGCGGCGACCTCTTGCGCCAGCTCGGCGGGCAGTCGAAAAGCGGCAGCCTGTCGCCCAAATTCATGAACCTGAACCGCAACAAGCGCTCGCTGGCGATCGACATGAAGGCGCCGGGCGCGCGGCCGGTGATGGAGAAGCTGCTCGCGACCTCGGATGTCGTCGTGACCAACATGCGCCCGAACGCGCTGAAACGTCTCGGCCTCGACTACGAAAGCGCCCGCAAACGGCGCCCGGACGTCATCTACTGCCATGTCGTCGGCTTCGGCACGAAGGGACGCTACGCCGGCAAGCCGGCCTACGACACGATCATCCAGGGCATGTCGGGTGTGGCGGCGACCAACTACCGGGCGCATGGCGAGCCGCGCTACCTGCCGATGGTCATGGCCGACCACATCGTCGGCTTCGTCGTCATCCAGTTCGTGCTCATGGCGCTGCTGCACCGCCACCAGACCGGCGAAGGGCAGTATGTCGAGATTCCGATGTTCGAGAACATGACCTCCTTCGTCCTGGCCGAGCATATGGGGCAGCTCGTGCATGTCGGCTCCGACGGGCCGAGCGGTGATCTGCGCGTGCTCGACCCGCTGGCCCAGCCGACAAAGACCAAGGACAGCTATATCTGCGTCTCGGCCAACTCGGACAAGCAGGCCTTCGCGCTGTTCGACGCGATCGGGCGGCCGGAGCTCAAGGACGATCCGCGCTTCTGCTCGGTCAAGGCACGTTTCCGGAACGTCAGCGAGTATCACCGGGTCCGCAACGCGGGCCTGCTGCAGAAGACGACGGCGGAATGGGTCGAGATCTTCGACAAGCTCGACGTCCCGGCGATGCCGTTCAACACCTTCGAGGACCTGATCGCCGACCCGCACATCGCCGATGTCGGCCTGATCAACGAGGTCGACCATCCGTTCGAAGGCCGCATCCGCAACGTCCGCCTGCCGACCAAGACGACCGCCGGCTGGGACGAGACGGTGCGGCCGGCGCCCGCCGTCGGCCAGGACACGACGGCGATCCTGCGCGACCTCGGCTTCGCGCCCGATGCGATATCGGAGATGGTCGACTCCGGCGCCGTGGTTCAGGGGCCGCAGCCGAAGGCGGACGCCGCGGACTGAGCGCGGCGCGGTCAGGCTCTTTCGACCCGGCGCCTCACCACTTGAGAAACTTCGTGCCGGCGAGATAGCCCACGAACACGACCATGGCGGTCGCGATCGGATACCACGTCATCACGTACAACGGACTGTCGTCGTTACAATTGGCCGCATAGAAGGTGGCGGCGATGCCGCTCGCGGCGAGCCCCGCCACCGCGCCGGCCAGGCCGGGACGGCTCGGCGCCCCCTGCCGCAGCGCCAGCAGCAGGCAGGCGAGCGGCCCGATCGCGAGAAGCGGGATCAGCGTCAGGCAGAAGCGGGCGTTGTGACCCACCAGCCTGGCCACCCACGTGCTTTCCGGCATGACGATCAGCTCGGCAATCACGGCGCCGCCCAGGAGCACCGGCGCCGCCGCGAAGGCCCAGCCCCAAAGCCCCAGGCGCGCGCCCGGCCGCGCCATCCGCAGGAGGGCGCCGATGGCGGCTATCGCCAACGACAAAGTGACGACGAATTTGAACAGGAAACGCACCGTTTCCATTGCGCTCGCGATGTCCGGACGAAATCCGATGCCAATGAAGAACACCGTGCCGGCGATGACCGTGCCGATGACCGTCGCATACCCCAGGATGCGGCCGATCTTCCATGGCACCGCCGAGTCTTGTGCCAGGAGGTCGATCAGGTCATCCGTTTTCACGTAGTTCACTCCGATACATGGCGGCGAGCGCCTTCAACGCGCGGTGCAACGCCACACGCACGGCGCCTTCGGTCATGCGAAGCCGGTTCGCCGTTTCGCGTATGCTGTGGCCATCGACCGAAATGGATCGAACGATATCGCACTGCGGCTCCTTCAGTCTTCCCAACATACGCTCGACATCGCGCGCTTCCAGAGGATCCGTCTGTTCCTCGGCTTCCAGAAAATCGATGACGTTCTCGATCGGCACGCTGACATGCCGCCCACGCCGCCGTAGCGCGTCGATCAGCTTGTTCCGCACGATCGTCGAAATCCATGGCCCGATCGGCCGGTTGGGGTCCCATGTTCCCCGCTTCGTATGAATCGCGAGCAGCACCTCCTGAACAACGTCCTCGGCCTCGCTCCGCGGCGCTCCGAATCGGTCGCAGCGCCGGCAAGCCATGGCCCGCAAATGCGGCGTCACCGCCTTCAAGAACCGGTGATAGGCCGCGGAATCGCCGGAAATCGCGGCGCGCATCCATGTCGCCCATTCCTCTTCGCGTGATGAATGGCTCACGCTCTACCCCTCTCTACGCGCGGGAGTTCCGGTTTGTTACCGCCGATTCGGGTCTTTTTTCCAGGGCGCCGGCGAAAAAAATTTGCCCCTGCCTGTAACAGTCACCGCCGCCGCACCGTAGACCCCCATGTGAGCCAATCAAGGCTCGCCAAATCTACGGAGACGTCATTATGAAGAATCCAATGATTACCCTCGCCCTCGCCGGCTCGCTCGCTTCCGCTCTCGCCGCCGCCACCGTTCCGGCTTTCGCCGCGGACAATACCGGCAAGGTGAAGTGCTACGGCGTCGCCCTCAAGGGGCAGAACGACTGCGCCGCGGGCAGCCATAAATGCGCCGGCATGTCCAAGATCGACTACGACCCGGCGTCGTTCAAGCTCGTCCCCAAGGGCACCTGCACGACGATGAAAACGCCGCACGGCATGGGCATGCTGAAGCCTGGCGCCTGATCGGCTCTCGGCTTCTATAAGCAATCGGAGTTCGTCATGAACAAAATGACCGTTGCCGCCTTCGCGGCATCCTTTGCCACCGCGCTGGCCGTCGTCAGCCTTCCGGCCTCGGGACAGGACGCGGCCAAGGGGCAGGGCGCCGCTATGGAAAAGTGCTACGGCGTCGCCCTCAAGGGGCAGAACGACTGTGCCGCCGGACCGGGCACGACCTGCGCCGGGACATCCAAGATCGACTACCAGCTGAACTCCTGGAAGCTGGTTCCGGCCGGCACCTGCACGAGCATCAAGACGCCGAACGGACACGGCTCGCTCGCCCAGGGACCGGCTCCGTCGTGATCTCGCCGGCGGCGCGGTGCGAACCGCGCCGCCGCTTTTTCCAAATTCGAATGAGGCATGGAATGAACGCGTCACGACTCCCCCTTCGCGCAGGCGCCGCCTTCAAGCCGGAGCATTTCGCCGCGATCATCGCCGCGCCGCAGCCGATCGGCTTCTTCGAGGTGCACGCGGAGAATTTCATGGGCGCGGGCGGCCCGCCGCACGCGCAGCTCGGCAAGATCCGCGAAGACTATGCGCTTTCCGTTCACGGGGTCGGCCTTTCGATTGGATCGATGCAGCCGCTCGACCGCGATCACCTTGCCCGCGTCAAGACCGTTTGCGACCGCTACGCGCCGGAGAGCTTTTCCGAGCATCTCGCCTGGTCGAGCCACGGCGGCGTCTTCCTGAACGACCTCTTGCCGCTGCCCTATACCGAGGCGACGCTGGCGCGGGTCATCAAGCATATCGATCAGGTGCAGGGCGTTCTCGGCCGGCAGATGCTGCTCGAGAACCCCGCGACCTACGTCCAGTTCGAAGAGAGCACGCTGCCGGAGACCGCCTTCCTCACCGAGGTCGCGGCGCGCACCGGCTGCGGCCTTCTGCTCGACGTCAACAATGTCTTCGTCGCCGCGACGAATCACAATTTCGACCCGCGCGCCTACCTCGCGGACTTTCCGCTCCGCCATGTGCGCGAGATTCACTTGAGCGGCCATTCCGAGCATGTCGACGACGCCGGCGCGCCGCTTCTGATCGATTCCCACGACACGCCGGTCAAAGACCCCGTCTGGGCGCTCTACGAAGAGGTCCTGACCAGGACCGGGCCGATTGCAAGCCTGGTCGAATGGGACAGCGACCTGCCCGACTGGCCGGTGCTTCGGCGCGAGGCCGAGGCCGCGCAAGCGATCATCGACGCCGCCGCCAACCGCGTCGCCGCGTGAGGACCCGCCATGTCCATGACCACCCAAAAGAGCTTCGCCGACGCGCTGTTGGACGCCGATCAGGCGGTGCCCGACGGACTGACCTCGTGGAACCGCACCCGTCCCGAGCGCCGCTTCGCGGTCTACCGCAACAACGTGATGTCCGGCCTCATCCGTGCACTCGCCTCTCGCTTCCCCGCGACCGAAAAAATCGTCGGTGAGGACTTCTTCGCGGGCATGGCAGGCGCGTTCATCACGCAACACCCGCCGCGGTCGCCGATGCTGCTCGCCTATGGCGACGACTTCGCCGATTTTGTCGCGACCTTCGAGCCCACCGCCGAGCTGCCCTATCTGCCGGATGTCATGCGGATCGAGGCCGCGCGCGGCAAGGCCTATCACGCGGCTGACCATGCACCTTTCGACACGGACTCCCTGGCGACGCTGCCACCGGCGCGCGTGCCGGCCCTGACCGTCGCGATCCATCCGTCGGTCTCGATCCTGCGCTCCCGCCATCCCGCGGTGACGATCTGGGCGATGAACAGCGGCGAGATGCCGCTCGCGCCGATCGAGGAATGGACGGGAGAGGATGCGCTCGTCGCCCGCCCGAAAATGACCGTGCTGGTACAGAGGCTGCCGGCCGGCGGCGCGGCCTTCCTCGCGGCGCTCGCCGCGGGCGCCACGCTCGGCGCCGCCGCCGAGGCAGCGCTCGCGGACGCGCCCGACTTCGATCTGACTGCCAACCTCACGGGCGCCCTGCAGGCCGGGGCGTTCATCGCCGTCCAGTAACAACGCTCCGGGAGAAATCCAATGCAAGACACCACCGCACAGACGATCGGCGGCGTTCCCGCAGGCAGGCCCGCGGCTTGGCTCAAGACTACGATAAGCCTTTTCAACCGCATTCCGAACGACTTCATCGCCTTGCTCGCCCGGCTCGCCGTGGCCGGCGTGTTCTGGCGATCGGGCGAAACCAAGGTCAGCGGCTGGCACGTCACCGACAGCGCGGTCTATCTGTTCCGGACGGAATACAAGCTGCCCCTGATCGACCCCTGGCTCGCCGCGCATATCGCCGCCTTCAGCGAGCATCTTTTCCCGGTGCTGCTGGTGATCGGCCTGGCCAGCCGGCTTTCCGCCCTGGCGCTTCTCGGCATGACGCTGGTGATCGAGGTCTTCGTCTATCCCGACGCATGGCCGGTGCACGGCACCTGGGCCACCTGCTTCCTGATCGTCATCGCGCGCGGCCCGGGCATGGTCTCGCTCGATCACCTGATCGCGAAGCGTTTCGGTACGCGGTGACACGCGTCTCATACGGCGGCTCCGTCGGCAGCGCCGCCGTCGAGCAGCGCGACGGCCGGCCGCATGAGCCCTTCCAGCAGCGCGCGTTCCGGCCGGGTGCGCGCCAGAACGCGGATGCCGAGCAGCACGCACAGCAGCAGCCGGCCGAGGTCTTCCGCCGATTGCGCCGTCGTGATCGTACCGTCCCTTTGACCCGCCTCGACGCAGCGCCGGAAGAACGATTCGATTTGGTTCAGGACTTCCGCGACGATTTTTCGAAATTCCGGATCATGCGGCGCAATTTCCAGCGCCGTGTTCACCAGCATGCAGCCCTTGCGGTCGCGGTCGGCAAGCGAGCGCTCGATGATTTCATCGAAAAAGGCGGCGATCGCCGCGCGTGGCGGATAATGCCCTTCGAATCGCCGCACGCGGTCGGCAAAGCTATGTGCGACATAGTGTCCGAGGGCCTTCCGGAAAACCGTCCGCTTGTCGCCGAACGAATTGTACAGGCTGGCTAGGGAAATCCCCATTCGATCCGACAGGTCGCGGATCGAGGTCGCTTCATAGCCGCGTTCCCAGAAGCACGCCGTGGCCAAGGCAAGCGCCGCATCGTCGTCGAATTCCTTTGGCCGTCCCACCTGCCGCTAAGCCATTCAATCTTTTCAGGAGCGTAATGCCAAATTCAGCAGCGCCGGATTTTATATCAATCGATCTAGAACGCAAGCGCATCGCAGAACGACCAGCGCCCGCGTAGAAGCGGCTGCCGGACGGTCGCGGACGTCTATGCAATGAAAGGCAGGAAATACCGGCCATGCGTGCGGGCGTACGGCGCCGGTCCAAATTCGCCGTCGTAAAATTTTGAGATTCTACGCTAAGTTATATAATGAGGCCGCCGACCGGATAACGCGCGCGCCATCGATGCCAACGATCCGGCCGGCAGTCAAAACCGCACCTGCTTGTTCGCAGGCTGCACAAAACACAAAAGTCCTTCGGGAGGAAACATATGTCGATTAATCGCCGCCAAGTATTGGCGGGTTCCGCTGCAACCGCCGCAGCGCTTGCTACAGGTGTCTTTCGTCCGGCAATCGCTGCCTCGGGGCCGATCCGCATCGGCTATCTGCCGGCCCTGACCGGCCCCAGCTCGTCCACCGGAATCGGGATCAATCGCGGCACGCAGTTGGCGGTAAAGGAAATTAATGACGCGGGCGGAATCAACGGGCGCAAGATCGAGCTGATCGTTCGCGACACGCAGAGCGACCCGACGAAGGCAGTGAACGCGGCGACCGAGCTCACCCGCCGCCACAAGGTCCACGCCATCTGGGGACCGCTGAATTCGGGCGAGTCCCTGGCGGTGGTTCCTCTAATCGCGCGCGACGGCGTACCGCAGCTGCATCCCTGCTGGGTCGATACGCTGACCAACCCCAAGAAATATCCGCTGTGCTTCCGCGACGCGCCGACCAACCAGCAAATCGGCCATGCGGCGAACAACTATGTGGTGAATATTATCAAGGCCAAGAAGGTCGCCGTCATCAGTGATACGACGGGCTACGGCACCTCCTCGCTCAACGCCTATGTGCCGATGCTCAAGCAGATGGGCGGCAATGTCGTCTATCAGAGCAGCGTCGACGCGAACAATCCGGACGTCAAACCCGAGATGCTGCGCATGCAGTCCGCCGGCGCGGAAGCGATCATGCCCTGGAGCGTGAATGCGGGCTTCCTCTCGCGCCTCATCAATGCGCGCGGCGACATGAAGTGGGACATCCCGATCGTCGGGCAGACGACGCTCGGCTCCGGACAGACCAAGGCGCTGCTGAAGAAGCCGGAATACTGGGAAAAGGTCTATCCGAACAACTTCCGCACCTGCAGCTACGACGCCAGCGGAAAGCTGCCGGCGCGCACCGTCGAGTTCGTCAAGCGGCTCAAGAAAGCGAACATCGAATTTTCCGACACGCTCCTGTGGTGGGTCGCCCTCGGCTACGACGGGCCGCGGATGATCGCCGATGCAGTACGGGCGGTCGGCACCGAACCGAAAGCGATCGCCGGCTATTGGAACAAGGTCAAGGGCTGGCCAGGCGTGTACGGCACGATCACCTGGACGCCGGAGAACCACAACGGCTTCCAAGACAATGAGATCGTGATGGTCCGGGCCAACTCGCTCAAGGACGGCGCCTTCTCGCTCGCGCCCGGTTATACCGGCTAAAGCGATGCTGGTATCGATCGTCTCCTACGGCCTGGCCCTGGGGACTATCTACGCGTTGATCGGCATCACCTACAACGTGATGTTCACGGCGTCGCGCGTATTCAGTTTCACCGCGGGCACGGTCGGCATGCTGGGCGGCGTGTTCGGTGCGCTCTTCATCAACAGGATGGGCCTGCCGGTGGTGGTCGGCTTCGCCGCTACGCTCGCGGTCGGCGCGGTGATCGGCGTAATTACCGAGGTCGTCACCGTGCGGCCCGTCCTGAAGAGCCTGGACCAGCATCTCTACGTGCTGTCGACTCTCGCCTTCGCGCTGATGATCCAGCAGCTCACCGCGATCGAATGGAGCACGGAGCCGCAGCCGTTTCCGCACCTGCTGCCGATCGGTCCGGGCATCCTCGACCAGCAATTCTGGCTCCCGATGCTGGCCTGCGCGGCGACGATCGTCGGGCTCGAACTGCTGTACCGTTATACGCTCGTGGGGCATGCTTTTCTCGCGATCGCCGAGGACAGCGACGCCGCCCGCGCGATCGGGCTCCCGGTACAGGGGCTTCGCATGGCCAGCTTCGCGCTGGCCGGCGTGATCGGCGTCCTGGCGGGCTTCACCGGCGGGGAGATGATGCTGGCCTATTTCGGCAACGGGCCGCTGTTGAACTTCTACGGCTTCGTCCCGGTCGCGCTCGGCGGCATGGGCAGCAACCGCGGCGCCGTCGCCGGCGGGCTGGCGCTCGGTCTGTTCCAGCAGGCGGCGAACTTCCTGGTGGGCGGCATCTTCGCCTCGGTCGCCATCTTCGTCGTGTTCATCATCGTCCTGCTCGTCCGGCCCGAGGGCATCGCCGGCCAAGCCACGGCACGGCGCGTATGACCGATACGACGACACAGATCACCCGGTCCGGCCAAACGGAATGGCTCGCCAAGCTCGAAGCCTTGGCGCCCTTCCTGGGGCTCGCCGTCATCGCCGTCTGCCTGCCGTTGTTGGGCGATTCCTACATCGGCGTGATCGCGACGCGCGCCTGCATCTACTGGGTGCTCGTCTCGGGGCTCAACCTCGTGGTCGGCTTCGCCGGACAGATCGCCATCGGCTGGGTCGCCCTGCTGACGCTGGGCGCCTACGTGACCAGCGTGCTGACCGCCGGCAATGTCATGCCGGCCTTGCCGCCCTATCTCGCGCTGGGAGGCTCGGCGGTGTTCGGCGCGATCTTCGGCGTCATCGTCGGCCTGCCGGCGCTGCGGCTGCGCACCTTCTATTTCGCAATGACGACGCTCGGCTTCGCCACGATCGTGACCCAGGTCGCGCTGGCCTGGAAGAGCGTGACGGGCGGGGGCGTCGGCGTGCCCGGACCGCTCTTTCCCTGGCCCTTCGCCAGCCCGTGGGGCTTCTATTATTTCTGCCTCGGCATCGCCGCGATCTGCACCTGGATGACGGCGAATATCGCGAAGAGCCGCTTCGGACGCTCGCTCGTGGCGATCCGCGACGCCGATGTCGCCGCCGAATCGGTCGGCATCTCGAAGCCTATGCTGCTGGTGACGGTGTTCGTGTTCAGCGGCGCGGTCGCCGGGGTCGCGGGCGGCCTGTTCGCATCCTTGCAGTCCTACATCACGCCCGACGCGTTCACCTTCGACCTCTCGGTGCTGTTCTTCATCGCCATCCTGATCGGCGGGCGCGGCTCGATCCTCGGGCCGCTGCTCGGGACGATCATCCTGACCGCTTTGCCGGAATTCGCCGCGCCGCTCGTCGCCTGGTCGACCTTCCTTTACGCGGTACTGCTGCTCGTGATCGTGCTCGTCGTGCCAGGCGGCATCGCCGATCTGCTGGATTACAAGAACCGCCGGCCGCTCGAGCAGCATCGCGAGATTCGCCCGCGGCCCGAGCTGTTGACGCAGGTGCTGAGCGCACAGGCGCAGCCGAGCCGGCTCAAGCTCGAGGGCGTGGCGCTCAGCTTCGGCGGCGTGCGCGCGATCGACGGCGTCGACCTGGAGATCCGCACCGGCGAGGTGCACGGCCTGATCGGCCCCAACGGCAGCGGCAAGACGACGATGCTGAACGTGATCTCGGGCTATTACGCGCCACAGAATGGCCGGGTGCAGCAGGACGGCGCGACCTTGACGCCGCGCGCGCCGCATACGCGCGCCGAGCATCACATCGCCCGCACCTTCCAGACGCCGCGGCTGGTCGGCGCGGAATCGGTGCTGGAAAACGTCATGATCGGCGGCACCGCGGACGGCCGCGCCAGTTTCGTGGAATCGCTTCTGTCGCTGCCGCGCCATCACCGCGACGAGGCGCATTTACGCGAGGCCGCGATGACGGCGCTCGCCACGGTCGGCCTGGAGCAGCTCGCCCCCGTCCGGGCGGATCGGCTGCAGCATGGCGAGCAGCGCTTCGTCGAGATCGCGCGCGCCCTGATGATGCGCCCTGCCTTCCTGTTGCTCGACGAGCCGGCGGCGGGGCTGTCCGTCGAGGAGATCAAGCGGCTCGGCGCGCTCATCGTCGCCATCAGCCGGCAGGGTACCGGCGTGCTGCTGGTCGAGCACCACGCGGACCTGATTTTCGACATCTGCGACCATGTCACCGTGCTCAATCTCGGCAAGGTGCTGGCGGCCGGGACGCCCGCCGAAATCCGCGCCCATCGGGAGGTGGTCAATGCCTACCTCGGCGGCTGAGCCGTTGCTTGAAATCGCCGGCGTGACCGCCGGCTACGGCAAGGTCCAGGTGCTCAACGGCATCGACCTGACGATCCGGGCGGGCGAAGTCGTGGCGCTGCTCGGCCCGAACGGCGCCGGCAAGACCACCTTGCTGCGCGCCATCTCGGGGCTGCTGCCCTGGTCCGGCACGATGCGCTTCGCCGGCGAAGACCTGTCCGGCTTCAGCCCGCGCGACGCGGTGCGGGCCGGCCTCGTGCACGTCATCGAAGGCCATCGCGTGTTTACCCATCTGACGGTCTTGGACAACCTGCTCGTCGCCGGCTACGGCATGCCGTCGCGCGTGCGGGCCGCACAGATCGAGGAGGCGCTTTCCTTCTTCCCCGAGATCGCCGCCAAGCGCCACGACCGCGCGGTCACGCTGTCGGGCGGCCAGCAGCAGATGCTGGCCGTGGCGCAGGGCCTGGTGCGGCGGCCGCGCCTCCTGATGCTCGACGAGCCGTCGGCCGGCCTCTCTCCGGTCCTGGTGGACCGGGTGCTCGCGACCGCCGGACAGCTGCGCGATGCCGGCACGGCCGTGCTGCTGGTCGAGCAGCTGATCGAGAAGGCGCTCGCCCTCGCCGACCGGGTCTATGCGCTCACGCGCGGCGCCATCGTGCTCGAAGCCCCGGCCAACGAGCCCGGCCTCCCGGACCGCCTGGAGCACGCCTATCTCGGGGAAAACATCGCGGCGGCGGGGTAGGGTGAGCCACCGTCGGCGGTGCGAACCCCGGCCAGGGCTCTGTGTGTACCTCGGTAGCGCGCCGCCAAGGCCCATTTTGCGCATCGATCACGGGAAAGTCGCGCTAGGGTGCGTTTTTCGCCTATACTGGAATTGGAGAGGGGGTCACCTAGTAGGGTAATAGGGAGACCTCACGTGAATAAAAATTGGTTCGAACGGCTCCGGGTCCCGAGCAAGTGGCTCGGTCTCGGGCTTATCCTCGCCGCTATCCTGGTCGGCGCCGGCTTCAGCAAGGGATTCCTTGTGCTCGGGAGTACGGCCAAAGAAATGGCCAAGCAAAAGGCACAGGATGCCGTCGTTGCCGCCGAGACGCCGATCTGCGTGGCGCAAGCCATGAAGGACCCGCAAGTGAAGACACGGATGGGCGCGCTCGACAAATTTAATGCCGACTACGACTACGACAAACTTGGAACGACCCTCGATAAATACGGCTGGTCAACCATGCCGGGATCGAAGAAGGCCTCGGACGCGGTCGCTGATGATTGCTACGGCAAGGTCCAGGAGGCTATGAAAAAAGAAGCAAAACAACCGAAGCAGGCCATGAAGTAGCTTCGAGATCGGCACAAATGTCGTCGAAGGTGCGCACGGGGAAGCCATTTCTCATGCGCACCTTTTTTGCGTCAAGGACGCGCTGCGCACGCATTGTCAGCGGTTAAAGGCCGAAGCGAAGCAGCTTCCTATGAGGTTTCGCTTCGAAGGATTCCCAGCCTCAAAGCAAAGACGCGAACCATCTTTGACCAATTGATTTATCCGTAAAGCGGGAAATTTGGTGCCCCCGGGGAGACTCGAACTCCCACTTCCTTGCGGAAACCAGATTTTGAGTCTGGCGCGTCTACCAGTTCCGCCACAGGGGCTTCGGCACGCATCGCCGGCGCGCGGAGGCGTTGGAGCCTCGGGACCGGCGGCGCCCACTATACGGCGGGTTTCGGGCCGGTCAACGGGAAGCAGCGGCGCAACCGGCGCGTGCCCTACACCAATCCTCTCGCGTTACGGCGCGCCACCGCGTATGGTACGCAGGCTGGACAGCGACAAGCCTGGAAAGGGTGGGCATGTTGGGCTACGAGGCTCCGGCGGAGGAGGTTGACGCGATCCGCAATTGGTTCGCGACATGGCATACCCATGTCGCCGCCGTGAACTTTACGGCGGCGCGCGGCCTGTTCGACCGGGACGTCATCGGCTTCGGCACCTTCATGGATACCGTCGCGGGGCTCGACAACCTCGAGCAGCGCCAATGGCGCTCGATCTGGCCCACCATCGAAGGTTTTCACTTCAATCTCGACACGCTGCGCGTCGGTGTCTCGAAGGACCGCTGTCTCGCCTTCGGCGTCGTCACCTGGGACTCGACCGGGTTCCATGACGACGGCAAACCCTATCCGCGCCCGGGCCGCGCCACCGTGCTGTTCGGGCGGTCCCAGCCCGGCGACCCGTGGAAAGGGCTGCACACCCACATCTCACTCAATCCCGGCACGCCGCAGACCTCGCACGGCAACCGGCCGGAAACACACTAGGCCCGCCTACTGACCATGACCGACGGAATGCCGGGGGACACCACGTTGAAGCTGGCCTTCGACCTGCACCAGCAGGGCGACTTCAGCGCTGCGCTCGCGATCTATCGCGCGCTGCTGCAGTCCTACCCGGACAATCCGCAGGTGCTCGGCCTGCTGGGCAGCGCCTGCCGCATGACCGGTGAGCCGGAGGAAGCGGTGGAATGCCTGCGCAAGGCCGTCGCCGTGGCCCCGCTTCGCATAGACCTCAAGGCGGAGTACGGCATCGCGCTCGCCGAAGCGGGCGAGCACGAGCAGGCGCTCACCCTGCTGGAGGACCTGCTGCCGGCCCTTTCGGCGCAGGGCCAGGACGCGGCGGTGGTTTACGCCGCGCTGGGCGACGCCTGCCTCGGCCTCGACCGGCTGTACGAGGCGGTCGGCTATTACCGGACCGTGATCGCAAAAGAGCCCGAGAACACCGCCGCGGCGGTCAATCTCGGCATCGCGCTGCAACGGCTCGGCCGGCACAAGGAAGCGATCGGGGCCTATGAGGCCGCGCTACGGCTCGAGCCGTCGAATCTGAGCGCGATGACCAATCTCGGCGTGGCGCTTCAGGAGTCGGGGCAGGTCGAGGATTCACTGGCGATCCTAAAATGCGCCGCCGCGCTCGCGCCCGACGATCCCGGCATCCGCACGGATCTCGCGGTCAGCCTGCTCAAGGCCGGCGATGTCGACGGCGCCGAGGACGCGCTCAACCGGGCGATCGTCAGCGATTCGACCTTCGGACGCGCGTGGAGCAATCTCGGCAACCTGCTGCAAAGCAAGCTGCTGCTCGCCGAAGCGCGCATGGCGCATGAGAGCGCGCTGACCATCGACCCCACCGATCCCGAGTTCCATTGGAACTATTCGATGACGCTGCTGCTCGACGGCGCGCTCAAGGAAGGCTTCGCCGAATACGAATGGCGGCGCAAGATTCCCGGCTTCGGCAACAAGCAGATCACGGGACCGGCCTGGGACGGAACCAATCCGCGCGGCCGCACCATCCTCGTCTATGCCGAGCAGGGATTGGGCGACACGCTGCAGTTCTGCCGCTATGCGCCGCTGCTGGCGCGGGCGGGGGCCAAGGTCATCCTCGCCTGCCCGGAGAAGCTGACGCCGCTCTTGTCGACGCTCGACGGCCCGGTGGAGATCGTCTCCAATCTCGACGCGGTCAGCTATTACGACTGGCAGGTGCCGATCATGAGCCTGCCGCATTTGATGGGCACGACGCTCAGAAACATCCCGGCCACCGTGCCCTATCTCTCGGCGCCGCCCGACGCGGCGTCGCCGCTGCCGGCCTCGCAGCAGGGCAGCCGCATCGGCTTGGTCTGGGGCGGCAATCCGCACAATCCGAACGCGCGGCACCGCTCGATTTCGCTCGACTCGCTGCGGCCGCTGTTCGATCTCGACGGCATCGAATGGATCTCGCTGCAGGACGGGCCGCCGCGCAAGCAGATCCTGGAGACCGGCCTCAGGCTGCGCGATCTCGCGCCCGATCTCTCCGCCACCGCAGCGGCGATCGTCGAGCTCGACCTGGTGATCACCGTCGACACCGCCATCGCGCATCTCGCCGGCGCGCTGGGCCGGCCGTTCTGGCTGCTGCTCTCCTACGCGCCGGACTGGCGCTGGCTGACCGACCGCGACGACTCGCCCTGGTATCCGACGGCGCGGCTGTTCCGCCAGCCCGCGCCGGGCAACTGGGGCGCGGTCGTCGGCGACGTCCGGGATCAGCTGCAGGCCTATACGCAACACTGATGCCGGCACAGCTATACAATCAGGCGGCGCGGCCGCGCTGTGGCGTTTCGGCGCACCCGCCCGTGGCGGCAGCGCGGCGCCCCAGGCTTGCCGGCCCACCGCTTCTTCCCCATCTTGTTCAACGGCTTTGCCGGCAACGGCCGGACCATTTCGTGATCCACGCACAGGGACATTACTGGTGACCCGCGGACTGCGACATTCGGATATCGCGCCAGCCTTGATCCTGCTGGGCATCAGCGCCGCGACGCTCGCCACCGTCTATGCATCGCAATATATCGGCGGCCTCCAGCCCTGCGAGCTCTGTCTCTATCAGCGCTGGCCGTGGTGGGGCGTGCTGGCCCTGGCCGCCGTCGCGTCGCTGCCGGCGCTCTCAGTCAATTTGAGAATGCTGCTGGTGTTGGTCGCGGGGCTCGTCCTGCTCGGCGGCGCGAGCCTGGCCTTCTTTCACGTCGGCGTCGAACAGCATTGGTGGCCGGGGCTGGCAAGCTGCAGCAGCGGTGGACAGATCCCCGGCTCCTTCGAACAGCTTCAGCAATTGATGCAGCGGCCGGCGCCGGCCTGCGACAAGCCCGCCTGGACCCTGCTTGGCATATCGATGGCCGGTTACAATGCAATTCTGTCCGTCGTCATGGGCGCCTGGACGCTGGTGACCGCGGCGGCGGCGCTGCTCGCAAAAAAGGAAAGCCTCCACTCAGGATGACCAAGCGGCCTGGACCGAAATACCTGCCCGGCGACCCGTCGCCCGGCGAAGACATCGAACGGATGATCCGGGTCGATCACGCCGGTGAATACGGCGCCGTCCGGATCTATGCCGGCCAGACGGCGGTGTTGCGCCACAGGGCCGCGGCCCCCGTCATTCGCGAAATGGCCGAGCAGGAGCAGGCGCACCTCCGCCGTTTCGACAAATTGATCGCCGACCGCCATGTGCGCCCGACGGTCCTGGCACCGCTGTGGCATGTCGGCGGCTACCTGATGGGCGCGGGCACGGCGATGCTGGGCGCGCCGGCCGCGATGGCCTGCACGGTGGCGGTCGAGGAAGTGATCGATGCGCATTACGGCCGCCAGGCCGACCGCCTCGGCGACGACGACCGCGAGCTGAAGGGCGTGATCGAAGAATTCCAGGCGGATGAGCGCGAGCATCGCGACACCGCGCTCGCGCATGACGCCCGGCGCGCGCCCGCCTATCCGCTGCTCACCGCGGCGGTCAAAGCCGCGTCGCGCGCGGCGATCTGGCTGTCCGAGCGCTTCTAACCGACGGAGGAATTGCGCCGCCATGGCCGAGCATAACGAGCAGGTCCTGGAAGGCCGCTGCACCTGCGGCGCCGTCCGCTACCGCATCACCGGCACGCCGCTGTTCGTGCATTGCTGCCATTGCCGCTGGTGCCAGCGTGAGACCGGCACGGCCTTCGCGCTCAACGCGATGATCGAGACGGACCGCGTCACGCTCCTCCAGGGCGCACCCGAAACGGTGCTCACGCCCTCGAACAGCGGCAAGGGCCAGAAGATCGTCCGCTGTCCCGCCTGCCGCATCGCGCTGTGGAGCCATTACGCCGGCTCGGGCGACGCGATAAGCTTCATCCGCGTCGGCACGCTCGAAGACCCGGACCGGCTGCCGCCCGACATCCATATCTACACCTCGAGCAAGCAGCCATGGGTCGTGCTACCGGAGGGCGTGCCCGCGGTCGCGGAATTTTACAGTCCCAAGGAATACTGGCCGGCGGAGAGCCTGGCGCGTTTCCGCGCCGCGCGGGAAAAGCCCATCTCCTAGAACGGATCGAGCTCCGTATCCCAGTAGAGGAAGTCGCGCCAGCTGTCGTGCAGGAAATTCGGCGGGAACGCCCGGCCGCTTTCCTGCAGCTCCCACACGGTCGGCTGCCGGGGAATCCGCCGGGGCAGCATCGCCGCCTTCGACGGCATACGCCCGCCCTTGCGCAGATTGCACGGCGCACAGGCCGAGACGACATTCTCCCAAGTCGTGCGGCCGCCGCGTGAGCGCGGCACGACATGGTCGAAGGTGAGCTCATGCGCCGGGAAGGCGTCGCCGCAATACTGGCAGGCGAAACGGTCGCGCAGGAACACGTTGAACCGGGTGAAGGCCGGACGGCGCTCCTGTGAAACGTATTCCTTGAGCGCGATGACGCTCGGCAGCTTCAGCTCGAAAGACGGCGAATGAATGACCCGGTCATATTGCGAGACGACGTTCACGCGCTCGGTGACAACCGCCTTGATCGCCTCCTGCCAGGGCCAGAGCGACAGTGGGAAATAGCTGAGCGGCCGGAAGTCGGCGTTCAGCACGAGAGCGGGGCAGTCGTTGACGGCAAGATTCAAGACATGCGTCCTCGGATGACTCCGCGCCGCCCGTTGCCGACCGGGTATTCCGATACCGGCCCGCGCCGGACGACGCCATCCTGATAGCGGAAAATGGGTAACGGGACAAGCAGGTTGAACGAAAGGCCATGAATCTTCACGGCTTTGTCACAGTCTTACAGATTGATGAAGCACCGGGGAATAGCCGCCCCGAAGCGCGCCGATTGAGGCTGGCGGCGTCAGCACGGTGACCGATTCGGTGTGCGGCAGCGCCGTGCTCGCCCCGTAGCCGCGATGCGACCAGGGCCACAGTCGGCCGCGCGCGATCAGGCAGGGCCGGCCGTCCCACAGGATGAAGGCGCCGTCCGGCAGGTCGCCCGGCGCCGCCTGCCATTGGCGCTGCCGCCGCGTCCCGGGCTCGAGCCGCTCATCGTGCAACCGGGCGTCCATCTCGGCCGCGGGCGGCAAGGACGCGCCGCCATTGCCCGCGCGCCACGCCGCCTGCCAGGCGTAGTAGTCTTGCCGCCGGCATTCGAAGCAGGGACGGTGCCCCGCCGCGATCGCCACCGCTTCGTCAAGGAAGAACAGCTCGGTATACCGGCGCGGCGCCATGACCGCGCGGTGCCGGCCGCGAAAGCTGGTGCGGCAGATGATCCAGACCTTGTGCTTCCAGCGGCTCCGCCCGAGACGTTTCGCCGCGTCATGCAGGATGCCGCGATTGCCCATGAACAGGCCGCGCGCCGCGACCGCGACAATGTCGCCGGTCGGCGTGACGCGGTTCTGCAGCGGCATGGCCCGCCATCCGTTGGCTAGTTGTTCAGCACCGCGTGGAGAAACTCCGCGCCGCGGATCAGGCCGTTCTGATCGATCCCATGGCCGATACCGGGGCAGCTCAGCGTCTCGACCTCGATGCCCGCCGCGGTGAGGCCCTGTTCCGCCAGCGCCATCGACTCATACGGCACCACTTCATCCGCCGTGCCGTGCGCGAGGAGCACCGGCGGGCGAGACTTTATTTCCTGCGGCAGAAGCTCCGGCGCGATCAGGCGTCCGGAAAAGCCGACGATACCAGCGAGCTGCCGCTCGCGCCGCGGCCCGACATAAAGGCTCATCATCGTGCCCTGGCTGAAGCCGACCAGCGCGGTGCTGCTCTCGTCGAGGCCGGACCGCTCCAGCTCACGGTCGATGAAATCGTTGAGCGGCGAGGCGGCCATCCGCACGCCTGACAGCATGGCTTCGGGGGAGCGGTCCTGGACGCTGAACCATTGATAGCCGTAAGGCGCCATGTCGCAGGGAAAGGGTGCGTTGGGCGACACGAAGGCGGCGTTGGGCAGCACTTGCGCCCAATGCGGTGCGATGCCGATCAGGTCCTGGCCGTCCGCGCCGAGCCCGTGCAACAAAATGACGAGCTGTTCCGCCGGGCCGCCCGCGGCCGGTCCGAAGCGAGGTCCATCGAGCTCGAAAAAACCGGCCATCGTTCATGTTCTCCTGTCAGCCGCCCGCGTCACGCCCCAGTCGGGGCGTTCTCTTATACGCGGAGCAGGGCCATTCGGGAAAGCGCCCGGCGCAATCAGGGGGCGGGCACGGACTCCGGCATGACGTTTTCGACGAACCTCACCTGTCCGCCGTCGACCCGCATGATGGTCACCGACTTGACCGGAATGCGGCTGCCGCCGCGATAGCTGATCGTGCCGGTCACGCCATGGAAGTTCGTGGTGGCGGCGAGCGCTTTTCGCACGGCCGCAGGCTCGGCGTTGCCCGCCTTTTTGATTGCCGCCATCATCAGGTCGGCTGCATCATAGCCGAGCGCCGTAAACGCGTCCGGCTTCTTATTCGGATAAGCCTCAGCGAAGAGCGCCCGGAAGCGCTGCACCGCCGGGTCCGGATTGTCCGCGCCTAGATAGGCATGCGTGGTGAAATAGACGTCGCGCGTCTGCGGGATCTTGTTCCAGGCGTCGCCGATATCGAGCCCGTCGCCGCCGAGGATCGGCGCCGTGACGCCGGCGCTCCGCAGCAACGGAATGACCGTCGTGACGTCGTCCGGATAGGCGGCGAAATAGACGAGGTCGGCCTTACGCAAGTCTTCGACATTCACCGTGAAGCCGGTCAGCCTGTAGGGCTGCACTGACGCGATCGTGCCGCCGAGCTGCTTGAAGCGCGTCTCGAAATAGCCGTGCAGCAGGCGCGTGTAGGCCGTGTCCTCGTTGAAGATCACCGCGACGCGGCGGGCCTTGAGCGTGCGGTAGGCCCATTCGGCGGCGGCCGCGGCCTGCACGTTGTCGCCGAAGCAGGCGAGAAACAGGTATTCGGGAACCTGCGCCGGCAGAAGCGGCGAGGTCGCGCCGGACGTAAGGAACACCTTCTTGTGCTGCGCGGCAATCGGGGCCGCGGCCAGGACCATGTCGGTATCGGAGAGGCCGATCAGCCCGACCGTCGCCGGCTCCTTCTCGAGCAGGTCCCGCGTGACCTCGGCGATGTATTGCGGCGTGGACTGCCCGTCGACCACCTCCAGCGTCACCTTCCGGCCGAGCACGCCGCCGTCCTTGTTGGCGCGGCCGACGGCGAGCCGCGCGCCTTCCGACGAGGGGATGTCGAGCGCCATCTGCGCGCCGTTCAGATTGTAGATCGCGCCGATGGTGACCGGGCCCTTTTCCTTCGTCCAGCCCGTCATCCAGCCCTTCGTCCACGCGCAACCGGTCATCAACAGGCACGCGGCCAGTGCTGCGGCTATCCTGAATGTCGGTCGCATCGCAAAGAAACTCCCCTCGTCCGCACCCCAACGCGCGCCGCTAGTCGACGGGCACGCCCTTGTAATAATGCCACAGAAAAAGCGCGCCCACGCCGCGCCAGGGACGCCAAGCCTCGACGATCGGTTCCGACTGCTTGCGCAGCGGCCGCTCGTCCAGCCCCTTGAGACGGCGCAGCGCTTCCTGGATGGCGAGGTCCTCGGCCGGCCAGACATCGGGCCGGCGCAGCGCGAACAGCATGTAGATCTCGGCGCTCCAGCGTCCAAGCCCGCGCAAAGCAGTCAGCGCCGCAATCACGTCGTCGTCGCTTGCCGTCGCGAGGCAGTCCGCGTCGAGGCTGCCGGTGCGCATCGCTTCCGCGATCCCGCGCCCGTATTCGACCTTGCGGCGGCTGAGCCCGACCGCGCGCAGCGTCTCGTCATCGGCGGCGAGGAAATTCTCCGGCGTCAACGGATCGACCGCCTCGACCAGGCGGCCGCGGATCGCCCGCGCCGCGAAAGTCGAAACCTGCTGTCCGGCGATGATGTCGATCAGCGCGCCGAAGCCGGGCACGCGGTTGCGCGGCTCGGGGTAGCCGAATTGCTTGATCGCGCGCGCCATATCGGTGTCGCGTTCGGCGAGGGAATCGAGGGCGTCTCGAACAAACTCCGGCGTCATGCCTTCTGACTACCTCAGCTTGTTTCGAAGCGCCAGCGATCAGGCGGTGGGCCGCGGAACGGCCTCAATAAACGTCGACGGGTTCCGTCGCGACGACCGACGGCCGCGCCGCGAACACCTTGTGCCACGCGGCCAGCGCCGGCCGGCCCGCGCGCCAATCATCGTCGGCGAAGCGGAAGTCGAGATAGCCGAGCGCGCAGACGATGGCGATATGGCCGATGGTGACGGGCGCTTCGGTCAGCTCGGCCGCCATCGCGTCCAGCGCGTCGAGGCAGCTTTTCTGCTTCACCGCGATCACATCGAGCAGCTTCTGCGAGCGTTGGGCATCGGTGCGCGTGCGCAGCTCGTACATACGCGCCAGAAGCATATCGAGCATGCCGTCGCCGAGCGCCAGCCAGCGGAGCGCCGCGAAGCGCGCCCGGCCGGACGGCGGGAACAGCTTCGGGCCGTCGTGCAAGCCGTCGAGATACTCGCAGATAACCGGGGAATCGTAGAGCACCATGCCGTCGTCCAGCACGAGCGTCGGTATCTTGCCCAGCGGATTGACCGCGCGCACCTCTTCATTCTCCGCGAAGGCGGAGACGATCACGCGCTCGCAGTCGAGACGGCCGACGAGGCCGGTCTCGTGCGCGGCGATCATGACCTTGCGGACGTAGGGAGAGCGGGACGACCAATAGAGCTTCATTTGTTGTTTCCTCTTCACGGTTGGCCGGTGCATGCAATGCCTGTGACGACGCTGTATAGCAACGGCACTTGTCGTGGGCAAAAGAACCCTCTCCGCCGGCGCGCGTTACGTCGCGCGTCGGTCCATTGAAAGACGGCGGCCGGACGTAACCGGCCGCCGGACGGGGGAGAGGG
>CAZPFL010000040.1:0-28305 GCA_964585785.1 uncultured Rhodospirillaceae bacterium | reverse complement strand
CCTGGGACGGGCCGCTCGACGGGCTCGTCATCACCCAGCACGGCTATCGCGTCGCCTGCGACCGCATTGAGATCGTCGAGGCGAGCCATCCTGTGCCCGACATCGCGGGCGAGACGGCGGCGCGGCGCATCCTCGACCTAGCGGCCGGGGCGGGACCGGACGACCTCGTGCTCTGCCTGATCTCGGGCGGCGGCTCGGCGCTGATGCCGCTGCCGGCGCCCGGGCTGACGCTGGCGGACAAGCAGGCGGTCAACCGGGCGCTGTTGCGCTCGGGCGCCACGATCGGCGAGATGAACTGCGTCCGGAAGCATCTCTCGGCGATCAAGGGCGGGCGGCTGGCCGCCGCGGCCGCGCCGGCCCGGCTGGTGACCTTGCTGATTTCCGACGTGCCGGGCGATTCGCCCTCGGTCATCGCATCGGGGCCGACGGTGGCGGACCCGACGACCTTCGCCGACGCGCGGGCGATCCTCGAGAAATACGGCATCGCCGAGCCGGCGGCGGCGCTGGCGCATCTCCGCGCCGCGGCCGAGGAAACGCCGAAGCCCGGCGATCCGCGCCTCGCCGGCAGCGAGACGATCCTGGTCGCGACGCCGCAGATGGCGCTGGAAGCGGCCGCCGCGGTCGCGCGGGACGCGGGCGTCACGCCGGTGATCCTGGGCGACGCGATCGAGGGCGAGGCGCGCGAGGTCGCCAAGGTGCATGCGGGCATCGCCTTCCAGGTCGCCCGCCACGGCCAGCCCGCGCCGGCGCCGGCGGTGCTGCTGTCGGGCGGCGAGACCACCGTCACCGTGCGCGGCAAGGGTCGCGGCGGGCGCAACGCGGAGTTCCTGCTGGCGCTGGCCGTCGCGCTCGACGGCGCGCTCGGCGTCTTCGCGCTCGCGGCGGACACCGACGGCATCGACGGGACGGAGGACAACGCCGGCGCGCTGCTCGCCCCGGACACGCTCGCCCGCGCGGATGCGGCCGGGGTGAACGCCAAGGCGCGCCTCGCCGACAACGACGGCTACGGCTTCTTCGCCGCGCTGAAGGACCTTGTCGTCACCGGCCCGACCTTGACCAATGTCAACGACTTCCGCGCCATCCTGATTCACGGTAAGGATTAAAGCGCGACTCGAACTTCCGGAGGGACAAGGATGATTTTCCGCCAGCTCTTCGACCAGACGTCCTGCACGTACACGTATCTGCTGGCGAGCCGGCATGGCGGGGAGGCCCTGATCGTCGACCCGGTGCTGGAGCGGGTCGACCGCTATATGCAGCTTCTCAAGGAGCTTGACCTCCACCTGGTCAAGGTCGTCGACACGCATGTCCATGCCGATCACATCACCGGCATGGGCGAGCTGCGCAATCGCACGAAATGCATCACCGTGATGGGCGAGAACAGCCCGGTCGACGTGGTCTCGATGCGCGTCAAGGAGGGCGAGACGATCGACATTGAAGGGATCGCGCTCGAGGTCGTGTACACGCCGGGCCACACCAGCGATTCCTACAGCTTCCTCATGGACGACCGCGTCTTCACCGGCGATACGCTGCTGATCCGGGGCACCGGGCGCACGGACTTCCAAAACGGCGATCCGCGCGCGCAGTACGACTCGTTGTTCAACAAGCTTCTCAAGCTGCCGGACGACACGCTGGTCTACCCGGCGCATGACTACAAGGGCGATACGGTCAGCACGATCGAGGAGGAGAGGGCGTTCAACCCGCGCCTCCAGGTCAGCTCCGAAGCTCAGTATGTCGAGATCATGAACAACCTGAACCTCGCCAACCCGAAGATGATGGACGTGGCGGTGCCGGCGAACATCAAGATGGGCGCCGACCAGGGCACGACCGCGCAGGCGCCCTGGGCGCGCACGGCGGCGCAGGTGCTGGCCGACTGCAGCGCGCCGGACTGCGTGCTGGTCGACCTGCGCGAGGATACGGAGCGGGCGAAATACGGCACCATCCCGCACTCGATCCACGCCCCCTACACCCGCCTCGACCATTTCATCCGCCCCGGCGGCATGCTGCGCGAGATGGCGAACGCGACCGGCAAGCGGCTGATCTATTACTGCGCCTACGGCGAGCGCTCGGCGCTGGCGGTGCAGACGTCGCAGGGCATGGGACTGGACAATGTCTGCCATCTCGTCGGCGGCATCGACGCGTGGCGGAAGGCGGGTGGGCCGCTGGAGCGGTAGGGTCGGAGCGCTAGGTCTTGTCGACGCGGCGGCGGATCACCGAGAGCCCGGTCGCCAGGGCGGCCAGCAGCAGCCAGAAACTCGACGGCAGCGGCACCGCGGCGAGCGCGGCGACGGTGGGATCGACGCGCGCCGCGGCGAAGCGCGCTGGCAGCGGAAATTCCCGCGGCGCCGCGTCGCCGGCGGCGACGACCAGCGTCCAGTAGGTCTCGAAGTCGGCGCCTGCGCCGGGCCGGATGTAGCCGACGCCGGCATCGGTGAAGATCGGGCCGCGCAGGATCGCGCGATGCTCGGGGCTGGCGAGCCAGGCTTGGACCACGCTCGCCGCGGTCAGGTAGCCGGCGGCGATCGCCTCGCCCCACGAGGTCGCGGCGTAGCCGGCCGCCGCGGCGCGGCTGCCCGCGTTGCTGCCGTCGCTCCCGGCATGCCCGACGAAGTTGTTGTCCGCCATGTCGCGCGAATGCGCGCGCGCGGCGTCATGCAGCCGGTCGTCTGCGGTCAGCAGGCCCAGGCCCAGGCGGGCACGATCCTGGTTCAGGAGATCCAGAACGGTGTGTTCAGGATCGTTCCAAGGATCGACGCTGAGCGCGTGCGCGGGTGAAAAGAACGCGCTCGCGATCAGCACGATGACGGCAATGCGAATCATGATGGCTCCTGAATATCGGAGCCGGACTTCCCTGAAGTGCGGATCACGCGACCCTAGGGTTCAATCGTGCGGGTTGTTTGGAGAAAATGGGGCAATGTTGCGGCGCAGTAGAAAAAGTTGTGCGGCGCAACGCGCAGTGTCATGCGCCGGACAAGTCCTTCCGCATGTGCACGACGTGCAGATCGCGCAGGGTTTCGCGGCTTGTCTCGCGGTAACCGTAGCGGGCATAGAGCGCGATGTTCTCGGTCATCTTCTCGTTGGTGTAGAGGCGGAGCGCGGCAAAGCCCTGCCGCCGGGCTTCATCCTCGGCGAAAGCGAGCAGCCGTTTGCCGAGCCCCGTTCCCTGTTGCGCCGGATCGACGGCGATGTTCTCGATCAGCAGCGCGTCCTTTTCCGGGATCAGCTCGAGCGCGGCGACGATGACGCCGTTGTCTTCGATCACCGACATCTGGTGCGCGGTGACCGCCTCATCGTAGTCCGCCGTCATCGGACGCGGCTTCCGGCCGATGCGGGCGACGTATTTTTCATAGGCGCGGTTGACGAGGGCGGCGATGGCGGACGCGTCGTCCGGGCGGGCCCGCCGCGGCGGCGCGGTCATTTCTTGCAGCGGATGACGTAGGTGAAGACGCCTTCGCCTTCGTCCTCGCGGGCCTCGACCAGCTCGTGGCCGGTCGTGTCGCAGAAGTGGCGGAAGTCGATATAGGACGCGGGGTCGGTGGCGAGCACGGTCAGGATGTCGCCGTCCGCGAGGTCGCGCATCGCCCGCCGCGCCTTGAGCACGGGCAGCGGGCAGTTCAGCCCCTTGGTGTCGAGCGTCCGGTTTTCCGCCATGGCAACGATCTGCGGTTCATCCGTTATTCGCGGGTCAGGCCGAGTCCGCGCCATAATACAGGGTCACTGCGTGCTTGGCTTCGGCGAAGAACAGCCAGCGCTCGATCAGCAGGCCGAGGGCGGCGACCAGAACGGCCAGCACCGTCAGCGGCGCGGCCGAGGCGGGCGGGCTGATATGGGCCAGCGTCGTCACCAGGATCGGCGCGACGAAGCCGGCGGCGATGGCGAGCTGGCGCAGCTTGGCCGAATGCTTGCGCGCGACGCGGTAGCCCATCTCCCGCTGCAGGTAGTTCTCCTGCGTGTGCGGCGAGTCGAGCAGGCGGATCTCGCCCTTGAGTCCGGTCGCCGTCTCGGCCGTGCTCGCGCTCGGGGTCGTGTCGATGAAGCGCCAGTAGCGCATCTTCACGAAGCCGGCGACGACGATGGAGATCGACGCGGTCCAGAAGAAGCCCGGGTGGTAATAGCCGAAGCAGGTCGCGAGCGCATTGAGCAGCAGCGCGCCGGACATGATCGACAGGCTGAAATAGCTAATCGGCACCCAGCCGTTCGCCCAGGCGCGGACCGTCTTCAGCGAGCTGTAGATCATCGCCGTGCAGTAGACGGTCTGCATCGCCAGGATGGCCATGATCAGGCCGGCGAGGGTGAACAGCGAGTCGTGCCAATCGGTGAAGACCCAGGCGACCGCATAGACGGCGGTCGGCAGGTAGGTGGCGAGCGCGAAGATGCCTTCGCGGCTGAGCCAGGACGACCGCCACTGGCTGAGCGCGCGCCAGGCGCGCTCGGGATGGCCGAGATGGAAGGTCGACGACATCAACCCGGCGGTGATCAGCGCGAGGGCGATGCCGAAGCCGACCATTCCCAGCGTGGGATCGACCGGCAGCACATGGCCGGCCTGCATGATCGCGAGCAGCGTGAGGAGACCGTAGCCGGCGCCGGACGCGGTGGTGAAGAAGATGACGGAAAAAGCGGGATGCATCGGCGCCCTCCTCAGCGCGACAGGACTTTGTCGATCCAGCGCAGGAAGGCGCCGCCGCCTTCCACCGCCGGTTCGAGCGCGCTCGGCGCGCCGGTCGCGCCGGGCCCCGACTTGCGCGGCCGCGGCGGCAGGTACTTGTTGGTCGGCTTGCAGCCCTGCTCGGGCATGAGATCGTAGCCGCCGCGCGCCGCGACGAGGCGCGAGACCTCCGACGACGAATCGCCGAGATCGCCGAAATGACGCGCGCCGGCCGGGCAGGTCGCGACGCAGGCCGGGACGCGGCTCTCCTCGTCCAGATTCTCGTTGTAGATCTTGTCGACGCAGAGCGTGCACTTCTTCATCACGCCGTGGTCGTGGTCGTATTCCCGCGCGCCGTAGGGGCAGGCCCAGGAGCACAGCTTGCAGCCGATGCAGGTATCGGCGTTGACCAGGACGATGCCGTCCTCCTCGCGCTTATAGGACGCGCCGGTCGGGCAGACGGTGACGCAGGGCGCGTCGGCGCAATGCAGGCAGGATTTCGGGAAATGGACGGTGCGGTTGTCGCCGTCTTCGCTCAGCACCTCGAAGGAATGAATGCGGTTGAACCAGACGCCGTTCGGGTCGGCGCCGTAGGGGTCGTAATCGGTCAGCGGCGTGGAGTGGCCGCTGGCGTTCCATTCCTTGCAATTGACGGCGCAGGCATGACAGCCGACGCAGATGTCGAGGTCGATGACCAGACCCAGCTTTCTTTCAGATGCGCGTGTGGGCAGGCTGGTCATTCACTTCTTCCTCTTGGTCTTGCGGGCGCGCTGGTTGCCATGGCCGGGCGCGACGCCGGGCACCGTGCGAGCGGTTTCCGTCCGGTTGCCGATGAATTCGAGATGCGAGCCGCCGGTCTTGCCGCTCGGCCGCTTGGCGAAGTCCGCGCCGTAGCGGAGCGGCCCGGCCGGCGTGCCCTTGACGGGGCGTTTCGGCATCGGCTCGAACTGCGGCGCGGTGTCGCCGGCTTCCCCGGGCGCGGCTTTCTCGATCCGCACCCGGAGGTCGTACCACGCCGCCTGTCCGGTCACCGGGTCGGCGTTGGCGTAGCGGTAGCCGTCCTTCCGCTCGGGCAGCAGCTCCGAGATGATGTGGTTCAGCAGGAAGCCGCGGTTCGATTCCGGCGCCTTCGGGTCCAGGTTCCAGGCGCCCTTGCGCTTGCCGATCGCGTTCCAGGTCCAGACCGTGTCGGGGTTGACCCCGTCCATCAGCCGCACCTGCGCCTTGACCCGGCCGTGGTGGCTGGTGATCCAGACCCAGTCGTCGTCCTCGATGCCGTGCTTGGCGGCGAGGGCGTGGTGGATATAGAGCCGGTTCGCGGCGGTGATCTGGCGCAGCCAGGCGTTCTGCGAGCCCCAGGAATGATACATGTGCATCGGGCGCTGGCTCAGCGCGTGCAGCGGGAAGTCGTCACCGCTGACCGCCTGTTCCTCGAAAGGCGCGTACCAGATGGGCAGCGGGTCGAAATAGGTCTCGACGCGCGCGCGGTGCTCGTCCGGCGGCTGCACGTCGCCATGCCCGCGCGCGGCCAGCCGGAACTTCTGCAGATGCTCGCTGTAGAGGTGCATGACGATTTGGTTGGCGTTGGGAATCCAGCCGACGCTCGCGGCGTAGTCCAGGTAGCCCTTGTTGGCGTGCTTGAAATACTGCTGGTCGTGCGGCAGCTCGTGCGACCAGAAGCAGCCGTTCTCGATGTAGCGCTCGAGCTGGTTCGGGTTGACCTCGCCCCTGCCGTGCTTTTCGCCGTCGGCGCCGCGCCAGCCGGCGAGCGGTCCGATGCCGGGCGCGCGCTCGTGGTTGACGATGTAGTCGGGATAGCCGCCGGGATAGCGCGGGCTGCCGTCTTCCTTGATCAGGCCCGGCAGGCCGATGCGCGCGCCGAGCGCGAGCAGCACGTCCTGGAACGGGCGGACGTCGCGGTCCGGCTGGATGACCGGCTGTCGGATCGAATCCGCCGGCCCCTCGGCGGAACAGATTGGCCGGTCCAAGAGCGAGATGCAGTCCCAGCGTTCGAGATAGGTCGTGTCGGGCAGGATCAGGTCGGCGTAGGGGATCATCTCCGAGTAATAGGCGTCGGAATAGATGATCCGCGGGATCTTGTACGCGCCAGTCGCAGGGTCCTTGTCGGTCAGCATCTTGAGCGTGCCCGGGACGTTCATCGACGAGTTCCACCCCATGTTCGCCATGTACATGAACAGCGTGTCGATGGGGTAGGGATCGCCCTTCCAGGCATTGTGGATGACCATATGCATCAGGCCGTGCGCCGAGATCGGGTTGTCCCAGCTGAACGCCTTGTCGATGCGCTTGGGCGTGCCGTCCTTCTCGACCAGGAGGTCGGCCGGCTCCGTCGTCATGCCGAGCGGCGCGCCGGCAATCGGCGTGTTCGGCGCCACCGTGTGGCCCGCCGGCTTGGGGAAGGACGGGATCGGCTTCGGGAAGGGCGCCTTGTAGCGGAAGCCGCCGGGCACGTCGACCGAGCCCAGCAGGATCTGCAGCACGTGTATCGCGCGACAGGTGTGGAAGCCGTTGGAATGCGCCGAGATGCCGCGCATCGCGTGCATCGAGACGGGGCGGCCGATCATCTTGTCCTGCCGGCGGCCGGCCCAGTCGGTCCACGGGATGTCGAGCGTCACCTCCTGGCTGAAGGCGGCGTGCGCCAGCTCGGCGGCGATGCGGCGGATCGTGGCGGCGGGAACGCCGCACGCGGCCGCCACGGCGTCCGGCGAATATTGCGGGTCGAGATAGCGCTCGGCCAGGAGCTGGAAGGACGGCACCGCCTTGCGGCCGTCGGGCAGGGTGTATTCGCCGACCAGCGCCGGCGACACGTCGGCGGCAAGCGCGCTGGCGAGCGACTGTTGCGTCACGTCGTAGCAGAGCGGGTTGCCGTCACCGTCGCGCGCGAACAGGCCGTCGTCGTCCGCGCCGCTATCCTGGATGACGAGCCAGGGCGCGTTGGTGTAGCGGACCAGATAGGCGAAATCGACCTTCTCGGCCTTCAGCAGCTCATGCATCAGCGCGAAGATGAACAGCCCGTCGGTGCCGGGGCGGATGCCGACCCATTCGTCGGCGATGGCCGAATAGCCCGTCTTGATCGGGTTGACGGCGACGTATTTCGCCTTGCCCAGCGTCTTCATGCGGCCGATGCCGGCCTTCAGCGGGTTCGAATCATGATCCTCGGCGACGCCGAACATCATGAAATAGCGGGTATGCTCCCAGTCGGGCTCGCCGAACTCCCAGAAGGAGCCGCCGATGGTGAAGCAGCCGCCGGCCGCCATGTTCACCGAGCAGAAGCCGCCATGCGCGGCGAAGTTGGGGGTGCCGAACTGGGTCGCCCACCAGCCGGTCATCGCCTGGCTCTGGTCGCGGCCGGTGAACAGCGCGAGCTTGCGCGGGTCGGTGCGGCGGATGTCGCCGAGCCATTTGACCGCGAGGTCCAGCGCCTCGTCCCACTCGATCTCCTTGAATTCGCCGGCGCCGCGCTCGCCGACCCGGAGCAGCGGCTTCGACAGGCGGGCGGGCGAGTAATGCTGCATGATCCCGGCCGAGCCCTTGCCGCACAGCACGCCCTTGTTGATCGGATGGTCGCGGTTGCCCTCGATGTAGCGGATGCGCCCGTCACGCAGGTAGACCTTGATGCCACAGCGGCAGGCGCACATGTAGCAGGTTGTGGTCTTTATTTCGTCGGCAACCGCCGGCGAGGTGTCAACGACCTCGCGCACGGTCTCGAACGGGTTCATGGACATGCCTGGTCTATTCCCTTCTTTGCCGACGGCTTTTCTGAGCTATGTGGCGGCACAAGTTAGTCAATTCGTTACCGGTCGTCTATTTTGTCGACAATTCAAAACGCCGTGTTTCCTTCTCGATCTTTCGTTGACGGAACGTCGGATCGCGTGAGGGCGGCGACGGTTGAGCAGGGCAGGCTTTCTTTGAGGCCGGAACGCGGATCCGCGGACGGGACGCCGCGGCATGACCCGGCTAGGCCTTTCGGAAGAGCGCGTTGGCGCCGAGGCCGGCGAGCACCGCGATGACGATACAGAGGATGCCGTAGAGGGCGGGGTTGCCATAAGCCAGGTCGTAGACCTGGGCGCCGATACCGCTCTTGGTGACGAGGAGCGGTGTCGCCTGGATGCTTTTGACGTCGCCGTTGTTAATCAGCATGACCTCGATGCTGTAGAAGCCGGTGGGCAGGTTGGCGGGCAGGTAGAGGTCCGCCCGGAACAGTTGCCCGCCCATCACGGTCACGTTGCCTTCGAGCACGCCGTAGCGCCCGATCCGCTGCATGTTGCGGATCAGCGCGTCGCGGAAGCGCGCGGCCTCGGCCGGCCCGACCTTGTCGCGCGGCGTGAACTTCAGATACTCGACGCCGATCTGGTAGAGGTCGCGCGTGCGCAGCGGAAGCCATTCCTCGAGGGGATCGCTCGAGAGCACCTGGTAGAAGGACGGCACATCGTCGAACGTCACCTTGGCGCGGTTGACCCAGATGCCGAAGATCCGCTGCTTGCGCCGCACCGTCACCGGATGGCGCGGCCCCTCCACGACGACGACGAGCTTGCCGCTGCCCTCGATCGCGCCGAACAGGAGCACCTTGGTGCCGGTGAAGCCGGTCGTGATCTTGACGACGCTTTCCGACAGGTCGGCGATCAGCGGCTCCGCTTTCACCGCCGGCGCGAGCGCGACGACGAGGGCCAGGCCGAGGAAGATCTGCCGCAGGATCATATGCCGGCCATCCGTGCGAGCGAGTAGGGATCGGCGGGCGTCGTGACGAGCTCGAAGGCCAGCCGGGCCGACATCGCCAGCACCACGAGGGCGAGCAGCCCGCGCATCTGCTCGCCGCGCAGATAGGTGACGAGCCGCGCGCCGAGCCGCGCGCCGATCACCGCGCCCAGCAGCAGCAGGAAGGCCAGCACGACATCGACCGTCTGGTTCATGAAGGCCTGCAGGAATGTCGTGTTGGCGGCCACGAAGATGATCTGGAACAGCGAGGTTCCGACCACCAGGCTCGTCGGCATGCCGAGCAGGTAGATCATCGCCGGCACCATCAGGATGCCGCCGCCGACTCCCAATACTGCCGCCAGCAGGCCGACCAGGAAGCCGACGAGCAGCGGCAGCAGCGCGCTGATGTAGAGCTTCGAGCGGCGGAACCGCATCTTGAACGGCAGGCCGTGCAGGAAATTGTGCTGATGCAGCTTGCGCGGGGTCGCGGCGGCGCGCCGGCGCCGGATCGTCCGGCCGCTCTCGATCAGCATCAGGACGCCGATGAAGCCGAGGAAGAAGACGTAGGAGAGGCGGATCACCACGCCGACCTGCCCGATCTCGCGCAGGCCGTGGAAGAGCCAGACCCCGAGGGTCGAGCCGAGCAGGCCGCCGATCAGCAGCACGACGCCCATCTTCACGTCAATGTTGCCGCGCCGCCAATGCGCCAGTGTGCCGGAGACCGAGGAGGCGAGGATTTGGTTCACTTCCGTTCCGACGGCGACCGCCGGCGGGATACCCATAAAGATCAGCAGCGGCGTCATCAGGAAGCCGCCGCCGAGCCCGAACATCCCGGAGAGCATGCCGACCCCCACTCCCATGCCGAGAAGCAGGAAGGAATTCACCGACATTTCGGCGATCGGCAGGTAGATATGCATCTCCGACGCCGCCTATATGCCGGGGTGACGATGCGCCGTCTCGCTGAGCGGCACGCATGGATGCGACACGCCGGCAATTTAAGCAATTTGCCCAGGATTGGAGCGCGCATCTATGCGCCGTGAGCCGGCGAAGTCAACCATCGCTGTTTCGCGCGCAGAAGATTTCCCGCGCTTCGCGTCTTTTTGTCACACTGACGGGGTTCGTGTGCGATTCCAGCGGCTTCCGGCGTCCACGCCGGCTTGGGCTCACGGCCCCTGGATGACCGGTCCGCCGGCTGCTTTCCAGCCCATGATCCCGCCCGCGAGTCGGTACAGCTCGACATAGCCGGCGCGCGACAGCAGCTCCGACGCCATGCCGCAACGGATGCCGCTGGCGCACATCAGCAGCAGGCGCTTGCCGCCCGGGTCTGGGATATTGCTCGGATCGAAGGATGAAAGCGGCACCAGCGTGGCGCCTTGAATCCGCTCCATCGCGTATTCATGGGGCTCCCGGACATCGACGAGCACGACTTCGCCGCGCTCGATCCAGCGGCGTGCCGTCTGCGGGTCGACCATCTCGATTCGTGCCTTAGGCGAATCGCCGTTGGCCATTTGTGCGTCTCCAACGAATGCCCCAGCGAAGGGTGTAATGCGCATCGGCGCGTGTCAAGCGGGATTGCGCCATCAACCATCCGGCGCAATCGATTATGTAACGTAATTTCAATTAATTAAGGGGACACGCTGCGCGATTGCGCGAGCGCGTCCCGCAAAAACCGCTATTGCCGATAGTCCGCGCCGTGCCGGTCGAGCATGCGCAGCAGGCTTTTCCACTCGAGGTCGGCATAGGTGCCGCTCGCCCAGCTCTCCTCGTAGCGCTTGATCGCCGCGGTCCGCGCCGCCTCCGAGACCTCGATCAGCGGGCCGTCGCCGGCCGCGGTCTGGATCTGGCACGCCGTTTCCAGGAAGTACATGCGCTTGAACGCCTCGCGGACGGTCTTGCCGACCGTGAGCAGCCCGTGATTGCGCAGGATGATGCAGTCGGCCTTGGCGCAGTCCTTCCCGAGATGCGAGCGCTCGTCCATGTTGCCGACGACGACGTCGTATTCGTGATAGGCGAGGTTGCCGAGGACCAGTAGCGCCTGCTGGCTGATCGGCTTGAGGCCGCCTTCCTGGGCGGCGACCGCGACGCTGGCGCGGGTGTGCAGATGCATGACGCAGTTGGCGTCCGGGCGCGCCATCAGCACGCCGCTGTGGATGGTCCAGCCCGCCTCGTTGTACTCGCCCGGCTCGCCGACGACGTTGCCGTCGAAGTCCATCTTGACCAGGCTCGACGCGGTCACCTCGTCGAAGAACTCGCCGTAGCGGTTGATCAGAAAATGGTTGGGTTCGCCGGGCACCCGCGCGGACAGGTGGGTGTAGATGAGGTCGGTCATTCGGAGCTTGTCGACGATGCGGTAGAGCGCCGCGAGATCGCATCGCGTCTGCCATTCCGCTTCGCTGACCTGAGATTTCTGCCGTAAGGTGGTGACTGACATTTCGACCTCTTTCGCCTGCCTGTTGCATCCGGTGACAACGTCCGGTGGTAAGCTTAAAGGAAAGGGCGGTAGGCGGAAAGCCCGGCCGGCGGCGCGGCGGACGGCGGCGGAGAGCGGCGCAGTTGCGGGCCGGCGCGGGCCCGCTACACTGGCGGCGGACAGGAATATGGCGATCGCGCGTACGGGGATCGCAAGCGGAGAGGACCCAATGCCCAAGCTCCTGACGGATGCCCAGTGCGCGGCCTATGCGCGCGACGGATTCTGTCATCCGGTGCGCGCGCTGAGCGCGGGCGAGGCGGCCGCCTTTCGCCGCCGATTCGAAGACTACGAAGCGGCCAACGGCGGCTGGTACGAGATGTCCAAGGGGCAGAAGCTCTACCTGCTGCAGACCTGGGCGGCGGAGCTGGCAAGCAACGCGGCGGTGCTCGACGCCGTGGAGGACGTGCTGGGGCCGGATCTCTTCGTCTGGGGGCTCAGCCTGTTCGTCAAGGATGCGAAGGACCCGGGCTACGTGACCTGGCACCAGGACTCGACCTATTGGGGGCTCGACAAGCCGGACGTGGTGACCGCGTGGATCGCGCTCTCGCCGGCGACGCGCGCGAGCGGCTGCATGAAGATGTGGCCCGGCAGCCATTTGTTGGAACAGATGCCGCATCGCGACACGCTCGCGCGGCACAATCTGCTGACGCGCGGGCAGGAGATCGCCGTCGCGGTCGACGAAGCGGAAGCGCGCAATGTCGAGCTGCAGCCCGGCGAGATTTCGCTGCATCACGTACGCGCGGTGCACGCCTCGGCGCCCAACGAGTCGGCAAACCGGCGCATCGGCGTCGCGGTGCGCTATATCGCGCCGCATGTCCGCCAGGTGAACGGCGCGCGCGACAGCGCCTGGCTGGTGCGCGGCGAGGACCGCCACGGCAACTTCGTGCACGAGACGCCCCCGGCGCGGGACATGGACCCGGCGGCGGTGGCGGAGCACGCGCGGATCATGAAGCTGCGTCAGGGCGTGCTCTACAAGGGCGTCGGCGGCACGCCCGAGCGCGAGTTGCGCTGATGCGGCGGCGCGGGGTCGTCGGCGCCGTCCTTGTGCTCGCGGCGCTTGGCGCATGGCAACCGGCGCGGGCGAGCGCGGCCGGCTCGCGTGAGACGGCCCAGCTCGATCCCGCATCCCTGTCGGCCAAGGAGCTGCAATCCTTCGCCAACGCCGCGCGCGCGGTCTTCCGCATCCGCCAGGCCTACGCCCCCAAGGTCCAGGCGGCGCACAGCGAGATGGACGCGCGCGATGTTATCGTCTCCGCCCAGAAGGAGATGGAGGAAGCCATCCGGCGCGCCGGCATGACGGTCAAGCGCTACAACGACATCCTCAAGCTCGCCCAGCGCGACGCCGCGCTCGCCGCCCGCATCCAGGCGCTGGTCGATAAGGCGGCGCGGGAAGAGAAGCGGTGACGCCGCCCGCCGCGGACCTGGTCCTGCGCGGCGGCAAGGTCATCACCGCCGATTCGCGCTTCCGCCTGGCGAGCGCTTTCGCCGTCCGCGACGGGCGGTTCGTCGCGGTCGGGGATGACGCCGCCGTTTCCGCGCTGGCGGACGAGGGGACGCGCGTCATCGACGCGGCCGGCCGCGCGGTGGTGCCGGGGCTGATCGACGGCCACGCGCATATGGACCGCGAGGGCCTGAAGGCGCTGATCTACCCTTCGCTCGCGGGATGCGCTTCGATCGCTGACATCCAGGACCGTATCCGCGCGCTGGCGCGCGACGCAAAGCCGGGCGAATGGATCGTCACCATGCCGGTGGGCGATCCGCCGAACTTCTTCGGCGTGCCCGACTGCCTCGCCGAGAAGCGCTATCCCAACCGTTGGGACCTCGACGAAGCCGCGCCCGACAACCCCGTCTACATCAAGGCGATCTGGGGACCGTGGCGGCACATCCTGCCGCTGGTCTCGATCGCGAACTCGAAGGCGCTCGAGGCCGCGGGCATCACCGCCGCGACCGCGCCGCCCTGTCCGTCGGTCGAGATCGAGAAAGCGGCGGGCAGCGGAGAGCCGACCGGCGTCTTCGTCGAGAACACCTTCTACCCCATCGTCGAGCTGACGCTGATGCGCGCCGCGGGCGGGTTCTCCGCCGCCGACCGGGTGTGCGGCCTCGGCGAGAGCATGCGGCTCTACAACGCCGTCGGCACGACCAGCGTGTTCGAGGGACACGGCGTCGCGGGCGAGGTGCTGGGCGCTTACCAGGCGTTGCGCGACGCGGGCAGGGCGACCGTCCGCGGCAATCTGATGTTCAGCCCGTCCTGGTCGGCGGTGGCGCCGGGCGACCGGCTCGACATGATGCGGAGCTGGGCGCGCTGGCTCGCCGGGCGCGGGCTGGGCGATGCCGTGCTGCGGGTCGCCGGCCTTTTCGCGGAGTTCGACGGCGGCCCCGAGCATGCGCTGCGCGCGGCGGCCAATCCCTATACCGGCTGGGCGGGTTTCCATTTCGACGCCGGGCTGCCGCGCGAGGATCTGAAGGCCGTGCTGGTCGAGGCGGCGCGGCTCGGCATCCGCGTGTCGGGCATCGTGCCGGCGATGCTCGACCTGTTCACCGAGGTCGACCGCGCGGCGCCGATCGGCGGCCAACGCTGGATCCTGGGGCATATCAATGTGCTGAGCGAAGACGACGTCGGCCGGATCCGGGATCTCGGCCTCGTCGTGACGACGCACACCAACCGCTACGTCTACAAGGAAGGCCATCTGCTGCAAGAGCGGCTGGGCGCGGCGCGCGCGGACGACATCGTGCCGCTGCGCCGCCTGCTCGACGCGGGCGTGCACGTCTCCTTCGCCACCGACAACGTGCCGATCTCGCTCTGGCATCCGGTCTGGCAGGCGGTCGCGCGCGAGAGCCTCTACACCGGCGAGACGATCGCGCCCCGCCAGCGGCTGACGCGGGAAGAGGCGCTCCGCTGCGCCACGGCGGAAGGCGCCTGGCTCTCGTTCGAGGAAGACGACAAGGGCACGATCGAGCCGGGCAAGCTTGCCGACTTCGCCGTTCTGTCCGATGATCCGCTCGCCTGCCCGGAGGCGGCGCTCCGCGACATCACGGCCGTGCTCACCGTGGTCGGCGGCCGGATCGTTTACGAGGCGGGCGCCGCGTAAGAACCCGCTTCTCCCCCGTCCTGCTCCAGAGGAAAATCCATGACCCCATCCTTCGCGTTCATCGGCTTCGGCGAGGCCGGTTCGACCGTCTCCGAAACCCTGCGCGCCGCCGGGGTCGAGCGCATCGCCACCTATGACATCCTGTTCGACGACCCCGAGAAAGGCCGGCCGCTCAAGCAGCGCGCGGCGGCGCTCGGCGTCGAGGCTTGCGGCAGCGTCGGCGACGCGGTGGCCGGTGCGGACATCGTCTATTCGACCGTCGTCTGCAAGTCGTCGCTGCCGGCCGCGGAGGCTGCGGCGAAGCATCTCCGCCCCGAGCAGTTCTACGTCGACTTCAACTCGATCTCGCCGGGCCTCAAGCGCCAGGTCGCCAAGGCGATCGAGCCCTCCGGCGCGCGCTTCGTCGAGGCGTCGGTGATGTCGAACGTGCCGGGCCACGGCCATCGCGTTCCCATGCTGCTCGGCGGCAAGGGCGCGCGCGATTTCATGACGCTGATCGAACCGCTCGATTTTAACGTGAAATTCGTGCAGGAGGAGATCGGCCTCGCCTCGGCGACCAAGATGGTGCGCAGCATCATGATGAAGGGCATGGAAGCGCTCTATCTCGAATGCATGCGCGCGGCCGAGCATTTCGGCATCGAGCAGGAGGTGCTCGATTCGGTCGACGAGTCGATTGCCGGACGCAACTGGACCCAGAACTGCAACCGCGTCATGGCGCGGACCGTGATTCACGCCAAGCGGCGCGCGGACGAGATGGCCCAGGTGGCGGAAACGCTGCGGGAAATCCACATCGACCCGACCATGGCCGAGGCGACGGAGCGCTGTCTCCGCTGGTGCTCGACGCTGGGGCTGAAAGAAGTCTACGCCGGCGGGCCGGCGAAGGATTATCACGACGTGCTGGAGAAGATCCGCGAGGCCGGCGGCTGAGACGAAACGCCTCAGGCGGGGGACGGGCGGGGTCTCGAACGGGGCCCCTGCATTACCACTTTCGATCGCGCCCTTGATCGCCCGGTCGAGCGGGGCGCGCATGCCGGCCTCCGACGGATTCGCGCGGCCGGGTGCGGGCACGCCGCCGTCCGGGAAGATGCGGTACTTGGCGTTGTGCGGGACGCCGATGACCGTTGAGAAATGCGCGTCATCGGGGTCGTCGCGCCGGGCGATTTGGCGGTCCGTGTCGCGTCGGCCGGAAGCATGTAATTCACGGCACCGCAAGCGTTTGCAGGTGACGCGCAGGCGATTGCGGCGATCGCCGCTGTGAAGACGCGTGACTTCTTTTCGCTCTCTCCAGGGTTCGATTGCGCGCTGTTGCGGAGGGCGCGAATTCTCCGGGAGTCGGCGCACGGGTTCTAGGATCGATTACCTATCGGATCGATACGCGGCCGCTCTGCCGTGGTCGCCATCGCCGCGCGGCCCGTGCAAATGGGGGTACCCATTAAGCAGGAGGATACGTCTAGCGCGTAGTTGCCTGGCTCCGTGAACCCTGCCATGAAGAAGCCGCAATTTAGGCTCGGATCAATGATGCAAACAACAAGATCTGGCCTAGCGGCGGCGGCTGCGAGAATGCAGCTCACCGATCCGCACGAGGGGAAGTCCAGCCTGCAAACGCGGCTCGAAGAAGCTGAAAAGCGGGCACAAGAAGCAGAGGTGTCTGTGCAGGATGCACAGGCAACGCTGGCTCGGACTTTACTCGATGCGGCGCGTGTGGAAGCCGTCGTTACGGCCCGGATAAAGGCTCAAAGCGAAGCCGAGATCGAGGCTTTGCGCGCAGAGCTCGACGCGCTGAAACATGCCGCGCCGGCGCCTGAAGCGACGTCCGGTGAAGCGAGCGAAGCGCCCGTCGTCGGTACGGACGGCGCGGCGCCCGAGAGCGAGCGCGTTCCGGGAAGCCGGAGCTATCGCCCCATCACGCTGAAGGAATGGGACCTGCCGGTCAAAGACGAGGAGGCCGAAGAGGCCGAATCGGATGCCGAGCGCGTTCCCGTGCCCGTCTGGAGCATCTCGGCGCCCTTCACCTCCATGCCCTTCCGGGCGGCGCTTTTCGCGGTCGCCATCGTGGGCGCGGTCGCGTCCTATGCGTTGACGGCATCGCTCATGAGCAAGCCGGGCGTGGCGCCGATCGCCGTCGGTATGGCGGGCGCGGCATCCGGGCTGGGGCAGCCCAACGGCCGTTCCGACAGCGTCGTGACGAGCGACTGGTCGGTGGCCGATTCCGGCGGGAACTGGCTGCTTTACATGCCGGTCGAGCGGAAATCGGTCGTGCGGTATCTCGCCGGGAACGCCTGGTCGAAGATTCAGCTCGCCGAAAAGCAATAAACGGCTCGCAGCGGGCGGCGTCGGTCACCCACGCCCTTACTCCGATCGCAGGAAATCTTAGGCTTCAACGCGCATCGACGATGTGACGCCGACGTGGGCGTTTGCATTGCTTTCGCCGCGCTGCCTATACTTGCCGCCCAACAGAAAAATCAAAACAAATAACAAATTCAACAGGGAGCACGTCATGATCCGATCGTTAGCGGCATCAATCCTTTTGCTTTTGGCGCTGGGGCTCGCGGCATCGCCCGCGATGGCCGCTGCTCCGGACGGCTCGGCGGCGCCGGCGAGCGCCTCGACGCTGTCGAAATACGCCTGGCTGTGGTCCGACAAGAGCGCCGACACGCGCAGCGCCACCGCACAGCCGAAGGCGACGCCGGTCGCGGCCTGCACGATGGATTGCTGCTGTCAGCTCTTCGTCAACGGCAGCATGAAGAATCAATGCAAATCGCGCGACGACTGCATCAATGCCGGCGGCATCTGCCGCAACAAGTCGGACGCGCGGTGCAAATGACGCGCCCGCGCGCCGCGGCTCGCGGTCAGGCGGACGTCTCGCCGTAATCACGCAGCACGTCCGGATCCGGATCGCGCCCGAGGCCCGGGCCGTCCGGAACCCGGAAGGCGGCGTCCTTCACGTCAATCAGGTCGCCCACGATGCTCGCTTCCGGGGTGCAATAGAAGCGCTCGACCATGCTCGGCTGCGGCATGGCGGCGAGCAGTTGCAGGGTGGCGAGGAAGCCCGGCCCGAAATAGGGCGAGTGCGGGATCAGCGTGATGGCGGATGTCTCGGCCAGCGTGATGATCTTGCGGAACTCCGTGATGCCGCCGACCTTGGTGACACTCGGCTGGGCGTAGGTAACCGCCTTGGCGTCGAACATGCGCTTGAACTCGAAAGCGGTGCAGGCATTCTCGCCCGCCGCGAGCGGAATGCCCGACTGCGCCTGCAGCGCGGCGAGCGCGGCGAAATCCTCCGGCGGAAAGATCGGCTCTTCCAGCCAATGCGGATTGAAGGGCCGGAACTTCGCCGCCATCGCCGCGGCCTGGCTGGGCGTCCAGGGGCAGTTGGTGTCGATCATGATGGCGATGTCGGGCCCCGCCGCCTCGCGCGCCGCGCGCACGGCCGGAACCGTCGTCTCGTGCAGCTTGATGAATTTGTAGCCCTCGGCCACCGCGGCGGCCGTGCGGTCGCCGCAGATCTCGGGCTCCGGCGTCTTCATCAGGCTGGCATAGGCCGGCAGCGTGTCATGCACCTTGCCGCCGAGCAGCCGGTGCAACGGCAGCCCCGCGGCCTTGCCGGCGATGTCCCACAGCGCGATGTCGACGCCCGAGATCGCGAACATGGTGACGCCGTAGCGGCCCCAGATGTGGTTCGACTGCTGCAGCCGGTAGGAGATGCCGGCGATATCGCGCGCGTCCTGCCCGATCAGCGCGGGCGCGATCATATGGTCGACGGCCGCCTTGGTGGCGCGCAGCGCGCCATAGCCGAAGGCGTCGCCCCAGCCGGAGATGCCGGCGTCGGTGTCGATTCGCAGCAGCACGTAATCCAGCGTCCGCCCGCCGCGCCATTCCTTGGCCCGGTCGCCGGTGTCGAAGGGCAGACGGACGACGAAGGTTTCGATGTTTTCGATGCGCATGGGGCCTCCGAATCCTAGGGATTTATTGGTTTTTTGGGGGCTGAGCCCGCCCCGTTGCCGCTTTGGCTTCTTTGCAACACTACTTTATCAACTGCACTGCAAAACGGCCACAGCGCGCGCCGCTGCTTGCGGTCCCGCCGCCGCCGTGTCAGAGCTTTTGTTGTCGGCAGGCGTTCGGAACCGGCGCCGGCCAGGAACGTTAGCATGGTTAATTATTTCGTAACCACAGGGGGTTAAGAGGGTGTGTCTGTCGTCACAGACAGGGGTGGGCAGGGGCGCTAGCCTTGGCTCATTAATGAGTGGGAGCGGGGCTATGTTGACCATCCGATACGCGACTTCGGACTATCTCTGTCACGATCCGGATTGCGCGTTGTGCAGTGCGGACGCTGATTATGGCGAGCCGCTCGGGCATTATCGCTGCCAGTGCTGCGGCGAGGAAGATCCCGAGCTGTTCATGCTGCGCGATGACCTGTGGCGCCGGATCACCGGCAACCAGCCGGAGCTGCTGCTATGCTGGCGTTGTGCCGAGTCGGCGCTCGGCCGGCCGATCCTTCCGGCGGACCTGACCAAATGCCCGCTGAACTGCCAGCTCTATCCGTCGATGATGCTGGAAGCGGGGCACGACCTCGACAAGATCACCCGCCGCTATCGCGCCCATCGCCACGCCGCGATGGCGGCCTGACCGCCGGGCGCGCCGACGCGCGCCTGGACCCGGTCCTTTCCGCAACCTTTCGGATTCCTTCGCGCCGCCGCCGGTCCTTCCGGCGGCGGCATTGCTTATGCGGGACGGCGCCGATTTGAGCCGTGCCGGCATTTGTGATTTGTCTGAAAGGAGACGCGAATTTCGGGGGAAGCATCCGGTGAAAGTCCTGCAAGGCATCGTCGTCGCCGATTTCAGCCGCGTGCTGGCCGGGCCGTTCTGCGCCCAGCAGCTCGCCGACATGGGCGCGGACGTGATCAAGGTGGAGAGTCCCGACGGCGACGAGAACCGCCGCTGGCAACCCCAGCTCCCCAACGGCAGCAGCAGCAACTACGCCAGCGTGAACCGCGGCAAGCGCGCCATGACGCTCGATCTCAAGGCCGCGCAGGGGCCGGAGATACTGCGCCGGCTGATCGAGCGGTCGGACGTGCTGCTGCACAATTTCCTGCCCGACACCGCGGCCCGGCTCGGCCTGACCTATGACGCCGTGCGGGCGATCAACCCGCGGCTCGTCTACTGCACGATCAACGGCTATGGCGAGAAGGGCGCGCTGCGCAACAAGCCGGGGTACGACCTGATGGTGCAGGCTTTTTCGGGCACCATGTCGACGACCGGCTTCGAGGGCGGCCCGCCGGTGCGCTCGGGCGTCTCCTTCATCGACATGGCGACCGGCATCGCCGCTTATGGCGCGATCGTCAGCGCGCTGTTTGCGCGCGAGCGCACGGGCAAGGGCGCCTGGGTGCACGGCTCGCTGCTGGAGACCGCGGTCTCCCTGCTCGGCTATCACGCGATCTCCTGGCTCCAGGCCGGCAAGCTTCCGGTGAAGCAGGGCTCGGGCAGCTCGAGCTCGGTGCCCTACCAGGCCTTCCAGTGCAAGGACGGCTATCTTTTGATGGGCGCGCCCAACGACGCGGCGTGGCAGCGTTTCTGCGCGGCGCTGGAGGACCCGGCGCTCGCCGCGGACGAACGCTTCGCCAGCATTCCGCTGCGCGTCGCCAACCGCGACGTTCTGATCCCGATCCTGGAGAAGCGCTTCCTCGAGAACACGGTCGCCCATTGGGTCGACCGGCTCGAAAGCAAGGGCGTGGCGGTCTCGCCGCTGCATTCGCTCGACCAGGTCTTCAGCCACCCGCAGGTGCTGGCGAACGACATGCTGACCCATGTGACCGACGTGGACGGAACGCGCCTGCCGCTCGTCGGCATGCCGTTCAAGATGGAGACGGCGGAGGGGCCGGTCCGGCCCGCCGAGCGCCCGGTGCCCCACCTCGGTGCGCATACCGACGAGATCCTGCAGGACGTGCTGGGCTATTCCGAGGCCGAGGTCCGCGCGTTGCGCGGCACCGGCGCGGTCTGAGCGCTCCGCCGCCGGGCGCGCGAATTTGCGCGCGTTCGGGAGTCGCCGTAAGGTCGGAGAAATACCCCGGCTGCCCGAACGGTTCCCCCACATCGTCACACGCATCGACCGCTCGGCGGCAATTCACCAATGCGCGCCGGCCGCGGAGCCGCCGCCGATGGGAGGACTCGATGACGGAACTCAATATCGAAGGCCTGGTCGAATACGAACGCGAGGGCAACATCGTCACGCTGCGGCTCAACCGGCCGGAAAAGCTGAACGCGTTCAGTGACGAGCTGGTCGCCGCGCTGATGGCCGCGCTGCGGCGGTTCGACAACGACGAGGACGCGCATCTCGCCATCCTGTGCGGCAACGGCCGCGCCTTTTCGAGCGGCGCGGACGTGCATCAGCGCCAGCTCCGCTCGCGTGAGGAGTTCAAGAAATACGGCGGGCCGCAGGCCTCGGGCGCGCATTCCTCCGACCTCTTCACCAAGGCGGTGAACTGGAAGCCGGTGATCGCCGCGCCGCACGGCTATGTGCTCGGCCTCGCCAATGCGGTCGTCTTCGAATGCGACCTCGTGGTCGCCGAGGAAGGCACGCGGTTCCAGATCACCGAGACGCCGCGCGGGCTCGGCGCCTCGAAATATTGGGGCCTGCTCAACTATCGCAGCGGCGGCGCGTTCGGCACCGAGGTCGCGCTGACGGGACGTTGGTTCACCGCCGAGGAATGCCTGCAATACAACCTGATCAACCGGGTCGCGCCGAAGGGCAAGCTTATGGACGTCGCGAAGGAGCTGGCCGAGCAGGTCTGTGCCAACCCGCCGCTCAGCGTCCGCGCCACGGTGCGCACCCGGCGCTGGTACATGGAGAAGATGACGCGCGAGATCATGATGCAGACCGCGCCGCTCCAGCTCTACCTCACCGAGGACTTCAAGGAGGCGGCGCGCGCCTTCGCCGAGAAGCGCAAGCCCGGCCCGTTCAAGGGACGGTAGGAACGCGCCAACCGTCGATCACGGGTCCATGGCCCCGTCGATACGGTCGGGATCGGGCTCGATTTCGCGATCGTTCGCCGTATCGGGCCGCGCCGCCGGCTTGGGCGCCCTGGGCCGGGCCGGGCGCGCCAGCGCTCGCCCGAAGCTCGGCGCGCGGCGCGGCAATCATTGCAGTGTGTTTCTTGGCATTATTACCCGTTTGGCGATAGTTCGCGCGGATTGAGCGGGTTTTCTTTCACGGAGATGTGATTGTTGCGTTGTACAGGGCAGGTCTCTGTGACAATGATTAAGTGTTGCGGCATCAAAATGAATGAAGAAGGGGAAAAATCCCGTGATCGATATGCCGGACCAGCAACTGCAGGTCCTCGTGCGTGCTCATTTAGACAAATACGGCAAGGCAGCGGCAGCGAATGCCCTGGAACGCGCCAACGCGCTCTCCGAGCTGGGGGATGACGATGCTGCGCATGTGTGGCAGCGCATTGCCGACATGCTGGCCGAGGTCGAATAACGGCGACGCCTCCGTGCGGGGCGCCTAGAGGCGTTGTTCGACGCGACGTGTCTCATATAACCGAGGATCGCGGTCTCGCGCCTCGGGGTTCAGATCAAACTTGAACGGGATCGATTGATCGGCGCCGGGAGGGGCTTTTATGCGGCCCGCCGCGGCGGCGCCATGCACGCGTGGCCCACGCGCTCGCCGCATGGCCGTTAACGATAAAGATTAATGGATCATTAATTTGTCCTGCGATAGGTTGCGCCCGCCAGATTTCCGGCGGGCCAGGGTCCTGTTCCAGGGCGCCCGTGGCTCAACCCAAAGAACACGTTGATTTCCCGCTTCCTTCCGGGCGCGCGGAACGTCGACGCTCACGCCCAAGCTGAGGGAGATATCCGTGGACGAGACCAGCAACACGGTGCTGTACCGCCAACTGCAGGCCACCAAGTCGGCGGCCTTGCGCATCGGCCCGCTCAACCCGAACCGGCGCGATGCCGCCTTCATCCGCTACCAGCTTTTCGCGCAGCGGTGGAGCCGCGAGGCCGGCGGGGAAGGGAACGCGGCGGACTAAAAGCGCCGGGGCTGGGCCGGGCGAGGGGGGGGGGGCTGGTGCCCGCGGAGGGACTCGAACCCCCGACCTGATGATTACAAATCAACTGCTCTACCAGCTGAGCTACACGGGCACGGGCGCGACCCTAGGGGAACCGCCGCCGCTCCGCAATATGGCGTGCGGACAGCCCGCGGGAAAGGCCGCCCGAAGCCGTGCCCGAGGTTCCCTGCGGCCGCGCCTCAGCTGCGTTCGACCCGCGCCGCGTAGCAGCCCGGCGCGGCGAAGTGGATGTGCAGGTAGTCGGCCCGGGAGTCGGCGAAAAGCCGCTCGATCGCCCCTTCCAGCGCTTGTCCGTCGATAAGCTCCCAGCCGATCAGCATGGCGTCGCGGTCGAAGGCCCGCACGGCCAGGGTACGGCAGCGCAACTGCTCGGGCACCTGGTCCACCGCGTCAAACGTCTCCTCGCCGTCGCGGACGAAGACGGCGAAGCGCATGCGGTAGGGCGAGTCGACGGCATGATGCTCATAGCTGACGAGCAGGAGCGTGTCGCCCGGCCGGGAGTCCGTCAGGCTGATGCGGCAGGGATAGCCCGGCGTCCGCGCGTCGGCGATGCGCCGGACCGCGCCCTGCGCTTTCAGCGCTTCGTCCGACAGGGCAAACAGGTGCGCGAAGTGTTCCGCCGGCAAGCCGGTGATGCGAAAAGTCATGATCTTTCTCCGAGATCCGTTGGCACGCGGCGCCATTTAGGGCGCGCGCGCCGCGGCGTTCCACCCGCTTCTTGCGGCCGGAGGCGACGATCCCAGTTCGGTGAGGATGCCGCCGCGCCCGGCTACAAGGCCTTGAAATCGATCGGGGCGAAGCGGTCGAGGCGGCGGTCGACGGGCGGCATCTCGGATTTGAGCCCGCTGGCGCAGTTGAACAGCACGACCCGGTCGCGCGGGCCGACCCGTCCGCGCGCGAGCTCCTGGCGGTAGGCGGTGAAGCAGGCCGCGCCTTCGGGGCCGAGATGGACGCCGTCCGCGCTCGCGACTTCGGCCCGCGCCGCTTCGGCCTCGTCGTCGTCCACCGCCGAGCCGAAGCCGCCGCTCTCCCGCATCGCACGCAGGCAGAGGAAATCCGCGAAGGGCTTCGGTACGCGTACGCCGTGCAGGGTCGTCGTGACCGGCTCCCAGGGTGTTTCGACCACTTCTTTGCCCTCGTCGAAGGCCTTGACCAGCGGGCCGCAGCGGGTCGATTGCACGGCGACCATGCGCGGCAGCGGGCCTTCGAGCCAGCCGAGCGTTTGAAGCTCCTGAAACCCCTTCCACATGCCGATCAGGCCGGTGCCGCCGCCGGTCGGGTAGAAGATCACGTCCGGCGCCCGCCAGCCGAGCTGCTCGGCGAGCTCGAGCGCCATCGTCTTCTTGCCTTCGATGCGATAGGGCTCCTTCAGGGTCGAGACGTCGTACCAGCCCATCGTCTCGCGTCCGGACGCGACGATCTCGCCGCAATGGTTGATCAGGCCGTTGACCCGCCAGACCTTGGCGCCGTAGAGCGCGACCTCGCGCAAGGTCACCTCGGGCGCGTCGTCGGGCAGGAAGACATAAGCCTCGATCCCGGCGCGGGCGCAGTAGGCGGCGAGCGCGGCCCCGGCATTGCCGGCGGTCGGCATCGCCGCGCGCGTCACGCCGAAGGCCTTCAGCATCGAGACGGCGACCGCCAGCCCGCGCGCCTTGAAGCTGCCGGTCGGCATGCGGCTCTCGTCCTTGACCAGGATCTCGCCGCCGCCGAGCGTGCGCCGGAGCGCGGGCAGCGGGAGGAGCGGCGTCATCGGCTCGCCCAGGCTGACGATGTCGGCCGCGCGGCGGAGCGGCAGCAGCTCGCGGTAGCGCCACATCTCCGCCGGGCGGCGGGCGAGGGCGTCCCGCGTCACGCGGCGGCCGACCGCGTCTAGGTCGTAGCGGACGAGGAGCGGCTTGCCCGCCCGCGAGACATTGTGCAGGCGGTTCGGGTCGTGCCGCTCGCCGGTGGCGCTGCATTCGAAATGGCTGACGCAGTAGGCGTCGTCATGAAGGGAGGAAGGCGTGTCGGGCATGGCGCGGTCCGGTCTTCGGAAAGCGCCACGCTATCATGTTTCGCGCAGACGGGCATACGGCCGCCGCCCGGCCCGATGGGCGCCGGTATCGGATTGCCATGACCTTTCAACCCGCAATAGGGTTGTGCCGTGACAAACCGGGGCCGTGCTCGAGGGAGAAGTCGATGCTTCGTTTGAAACTATTCTTGACCGTCGCCGGCCTGTTGCTGGTGGTCGAGACTCCCCTGCAGGCCGCACAGCCGATCCTCGACGACACGCCGCGCATCGTGGTGATGTCGGCCTTCGCCCCGGAGTGGCAAGTCTTGCTGAAGAGAACGGTCGGGCAGAAGGAATACCGGCTCAACGGCAAGCGCTTCGTGACCGGCAAGCTGGCGGGCAAGGACGTCGTCCTCGTCGTGAGCGGCATGAGCATGGTCAATGCGGCCATGACGGCACAGGAAGCGATTGATCGCTTCACCGTCTCGGCTATCGTCTTTTCCGGTATCGCAGGCGGCGCGGATCCGTCCTTGACGATCGGCGACGTAGTGGTGCCCGGCCAATGGGCGGAATATCTCGAATCCGTATTCGCGCGGAAGGTCGACGGCCATTTCGTGCTGCCGTCCTTCTTCAGCGCGAAGGACCTCTACCCCAACTTCGGCATGATCTTTCCGAAAAAGGTGGATGTAACGCGCAAGGGGTCGAACGGGCCCGAGAAACGGTTCTGGTTCCCGGTCGACGCGCGGCTCCTCGCGGTCGCGCGGCACGTTGCCAAGGATGTAACGCTGGGCAATTGCGACCCCAAGGGCAACTGCCTGGCCCACAAGCCGACGGTCGTGGTGGGCGGCAACGGCGTTTCCGGCCAAAGCTTCGTCGATAACGCGAAATTCCGGACCTACGCGTTCGACACCTTCAAGGCCAAGGTGCTCGACATGGAAACCGCCGCCGTCGCGCACGTCGCCTATGCCAACGGGGTTCCGTACATCGCCTTCCGCAGCCTGTCCGACCTCGCGGGCGGCGGCGAGAGCGCGAACGAGATACACGTGTTTTTAGCCCTGGCTTCGGCGAATGCCGCCAAGGTCGTCACCGCCTTTCTGACGGCGATGCCGTAGCCTGCGGCCACCGGCCGGCTGATACATTTATTCCCTTCGCACCTGCACACAAATAGTCACGGTGCGGTGCGGTTCTGGACCGCGGCAGCGCGGCGGAAATCCGCCACGTGACGCCGCCGGCGCGATCTCGTTGTCATCCCGCGTTCACGGGGCGATCAAGCGCCATCACTGAAATATCACCGTTATTTCAAAAAGTTAGCGTTGAAGGTTGCACCCTGCCCGACCATCTCTCGGACAGGCCGGCAATCGGCCGGCCGAAATCCCAAGACGGGATCCCCCGTTGCAGGGATTTCACACAACGCAAATTTTTGGAGTGGCAGACATGAGAAAATTTATGGTTCCTTTGGCGCTCGCCTTCGCCATGTCGGCGTCCGGCGCAGCCTTCGCCGCGACGCAGGGCAATCCGCATGCGTATCGTTTTGGTAATCAACACGCATCCACACAATCCATGGACACGGCCGGTACGCAGAGCGCGTCATCCACGTCCGACCCGCGGGTCGATCCCAACGAGCAGCAGGCCAGCATGCCGCAAGAGCGGACCTACGTGCCGATGCCGTCTCAAAGTCAGCAGAATTTGACGGATCCGTGGGCGGACGGCGACTACGGCCCCAGCGGGCCGGAATAGGCTGCTGCCGATTGCAGCAGACTGGAAGGGGCAAGACGGCCGGGGGAGTGCTCCCGGCCGCCTTCCATTGGGGTTTTTTCACTCTATATACGGGGAACCTATTTTTTCCCCGTTTCCTGATCCCGCCGGCCGCAGGACAGCGCGTAGAGCGCCACGGCGGCCGCGTTCGAGACGTTCAGCGTCGCGATCGGGCCCAGGGTCGGCAGCCGCACCAGGATGTCGCAGCGCTCGGCGGTGAGCCGGCGGAGGCCGCTGCCCTCGGCGCCCATCACGAGCGCAAGCCGGCCGCTGAGGCCCGCCTCGGCGATGCTGCGGTCCGCCGCGGCGTCCAGGCCGAGGCACCAGAAGCCGGCCTGCTTGATCTGCTGCAGCGCGCGCTCCAGATTGCCGACCTCGATCAGCGGCACATGCTCGAGCGCGCCGCTCGCGGCCTTGGCGAGCGCGCCGGTGACCGGCGGGGCGTGGCGGCGCGGCACGATGACCGCGCGCGCGCCGAAGGCGGCGCTGCTGCGAAGGATCGCGCCGACATTCTGCGGGTCGGTGACCTGGTCCAGCACGACCAGCAGCGCATCGGCCGGGCTGTCCGCGAGGATATCCTCCAGGCCCGGCGCCGCGGCCGCCCCGGCGAGCAGCGCGAGGCCCTGATGCACCGCGCCCGGCGGCAAAAGGGCGTCGATCGCCGCGCGCTCGACGATTTCCGGCCGGGCTTCGGGACAGTCGCGCTTCAGGCGCTCCGCGGCGTTCGCGGTCGCCAGCAGCCGTTCCGCCCGGCGCGCCGGATTGTTGAGCGCGGCGGCGACCGCGTGATGGCCGTACAGCCAGCGGTCGGCCGGGTTTCGCCCATCGCGAGCGCGGGAATCGGCCGGTGAGGCGGCGGGTGTGCCGGCCGAGCGCTTGCCGGGCGGCTTGTCGTGCCGGCGGCGGCCGGCGCGTCGACCCTCCCGGGGTAACTTGATTTTTACCATAACCGACCTTACTATTAGGTAGCTCGCAATTACGCAACTCGCGCATCCGGCTGATCGGGAAACGGCTGCGCGAGCGGCGCGTTTTGCGCATCTGGGTAGCGGTTTGGGCGTTGACAATCAGCGGTAAATCACCATAGTGCGGCACTCCGCCGGGGACGGTGGCGTTGCACCTGTCGGAGGGGTGCCTGAGCGGTTAAAAGGGACGGACTGTAAATCCGTTGGCTATGCCTACGTTGGTTCGAATCCAACCCCCTCCACCACTCGTCTGGCGGTTGTATGACTCGGGTTGGATATGAACGGCGGATCCGGCGGCGAGGCATTGAGGTAACGAGGCCGAAGAGGACAAGCGGGCGTCGTATAATGGCCATTACCCCAGCCTTCCAAGCTGGAGATGCGGGTTCGATTCCCGCCGCCCGCTCCAAGCGGCACGCAGGCGGGGCGGTAGGAAGGTGGGGCGGCACGAAAGCGGCGGGGCAGAGCGAAGGTAGTGTGGGTGGTCTCGCAGGCGCAGTCGATGCCCGGAAATCGGCCTCGCGGTCGGAGATGATCGACAAGTTAACCAGCAGGAAGATACAAGCCAATGTCGAAGAGTAAGTTTGAGCGCACGAAGCCGCATTGCAACATTGGTAC
>CAZPFL010000039.1:0-29061 GCA_964585785.1 uncultured Rhodospirillaceae bacterium | reverse complement strand
TTGCTGAGCGCGCCGACCTTGACGTGCTTCTGCAGTGCGATCAGGCCGGCGTGGCTGTCGGCGAAAGGCGGCCAGCCGTGCGGTGCTGCGGCGAAACGCTCTCGCACGCCGTGGTCGACGGGCACGCCGAGCTCGGCCGAAATCCGATCGAAACATAGCCGCAGAACATCCGGGTAGAGATAGGCGGGACGGACCTTTTGGATCGCCGCTCGGGCGCGGTCGAACGCCATGAGGAGATCGAGATCGCCCGCCTCGATCCCGGTGTCGCGCGCCCAGCGCGACAGAAACGCGACGATCGATGGCTCCCAGTCGATCAGGGTGCCGTAGACATCGAAGGTCACGGCATCGAAGTCGGAAAGGCGCAGCTCCATTGGCTCCTCGCGCTGGTCCAGGCTTGACGGAATGCAAATAATCGATTATCGATAATATGTCAACACGGGAGACACGGATGTCCGAAGGTCGCAAATATCCCTCGCTCGAGGCTTTGCCGGATGGGCTTGGCGAACGGCGGCCCGCCTCGGTGGTCGTCGCCGACGCGCTGCGCCAGGCCATTCTTCGCGGCGCCGTCGCGGGGGGCGAGCGCCTCCGGCAGGACGCCATCGCAACCCGGTTCGGCGTCAGCCAGACGATCGTCCGGGAAGCCTTCAAGCCGCTCGTCGCGGAAGGTTTCCTGAAGGCCGAGCCGCGGCGCGGCGTCAGCGTGGCGCCGCTCACGCCCGACGAGGTATCGGAGATGACGCAGCTTCGCAGCCTCCTCGAAGCGCAGGCGCTGGAATGGGCGATCCCGGCGATGACCGGCGCGGATTACGACGCGGCGGCGGCGATCCTGGACGCGCTCGACAAGGCGGCATCGACCGACGACATCATCGCCCTCAATGCCCGATTCCATGCGACGCTCTACGCGCCGGCGAAGCGCGAGCGGACGCTCGCACTCATCGAAACCCTGCGCCTCAATTTCGAGCGCTATCTCCGGCTCACCTGGGAGGAGACGCCGCATTTGGCCCAGTCCCAGCGTGAGCACCGCGTGCTGCTGGAACACTGCAAGGCCGGGGACGCGGCCAGCGCCTGCGCGTGCCTGCGCCGGCATATCGCCGGCACCGGCGCGGTACTGGCCGAGCGGCTCGAATCGCTTATGCGATAGAACGGCCGGCGCGGGTTATGCCCCGCCTCGGTCAATCGCGCTTCCCCCCGCTCAGCACCAGCAGCAATACCGCGGCGAGCGACAAGCCGGTCAGCACGAAATAGCCGACCGCGTAGCTGCCCGTCACGGCGACGATGGCGCCGAAGACCAGCGGCATCGACATGATCCCGCCATAGGCGAAGAACTGGCCGCCGCCGCTGGCGTCGCCGGCCATGTCCTCGGGCGCGAGGCGGACGATCTCGGCGAAGAACAGGCCGACCCAGCCGTTCGCGCTGAAGCCGAGCAGCGCGATGACGACACCGAAGCCCCAGAGCGGCCAGGCCTGGGTGAAGCTCGCGGTCAGCACGAAGCCGGTCGCCATCATGAAGCCCGTGAGGATCAGGATGGCGCGCGAGCTCAGCACCCGCTCGGCGAGCGCGCCCCAGAAGATGCGGACCGGGATGCCGCAGAAGCTGAAGATCGCGAACAGCGCGCCGGCCGTGGCGATCGGCAGGCCGAGCCGCTCCGTCATGTAGACGACGAGATAGGCGCTCAGCGCGAGCTGGCAGCCGCCGTAGATGAAGGCCATGATCGCGATGGCGCGAAGCTGGCGCTGGCGGAGGATCAGCTTGATCGGCTCGATCACCGCGACGAGGCTGACGCGGCGGCGCGACGGGCGCTCGGCGTCGAGCCGACGGCGCACCGGCTGGATCGCCAGGATGATGAGCACGGCGAACAGCCCGACCGTGCCGACCGCGGCCTTCCAGCCGTGGTTGACCAGCACCGCCGGCACGATCATGCCCGCCAGCATGCCGCCGGTCGGGGTCGCGCATTGCTTGACCGAGAAGACGAAGGGCCGCCAGCGCAAGGGCGTCGTGCGCGCCAGGATGTATGAGCCGCTCGGGTTCATCGGCCCAGAGCCGACGCCGATGGTCATCGCGCCGAGCACCGCCGTCGCGGCCCAGCCGAGGTCGAACAGCACGACGCCCGCGATCACCGCGGCGAGCAGGACCTGCATCGTGCGCACCGTGCCGAGCCGGCCGAGGAACTGGCCCGTGAACAGCCCGGCGCCCATGGCGACGAGATAGACCGCCGAAGTGAAGAAGCCGACATAGACCGTCGGCACGCCCATGTCGGGCAACGCCGCGGGCGCGGCCACCGGCAGCGTGTAGGACGCCATGGTGATCACCAGCTGGCCGGCGAACATCGTCGGCAGCGAGATCACAGCGTCGCTTCGCAGGAGGTCGCGCATCGGGCGGGGGCTCTGTCGCGGTTGGCAGGACACCCGTTTAGCATGAAACCCGCTTTGCGCCACACTGCGGGGTGGACCCGTGCGCCGGGACGGTATCGCTTATTCACCTACCGCGCTGCGGCGCTGGGCTCCTTCCAAATCAAAAAAATGTGATACGGCAAGCGGTTGCTGCGGCAATTGGTCTCGTTTGATCGGCGCCTCGACCGGATAGGATCGGCACTCCCCGCGACAGCCCGGCTCTCGAAGGTTGACCGTCGGCGCGTCGCGTTCATCGGCGAGGCATGACATGAAAACCGACGCGATGCTGAGCAAGGTGCCGGCGGTGACCTTGGGGTTCTGGGTCATCAAGATCCTCGCGACGACGCTGGGCGAGACCGGCGGCGACACGGTGACCATGACCATGAACCTCGGCTACCTGGTCGGGACGGTCATCTTTTGTGCGATCCTGGTCCTGTTGGTGATCTTTCAGATCGCGGCCAAGAAGTTCCAGCCGTATCTCTATTGGGCCACGATCGTGGCGTCCACGACGGCGGGCACCGCGATGGCCGATTTCGCCGACCGGTCGCTCGGCATCGGCTATTCCGGCGGGTCGTCGGTCCTCGCGCTTTCCGTCGTTGCCGTGCTCGGCCTGTGGTACTGGTCCGAAGGGACCGTTTCCGTCGCCACGGTCAGCACGCCGCGCGTGGAGGCGTTTTACTGGGCGACGATCACGCTCTCGCAGACCTTGGGGACGGCGCTCGGCGACTGGACGGCGGATACCTCCGGCTTCGGGTATGGCGGCGGCGCCCTGGTTTTCGCGGCGGCGCTCGCGATCCTTGCCGCCGCCTATTTCTGGACCAATGCGTCGCGTGTCGGGCTGTTCTGGGCGGCGTTCATCCTGACGCGGCCGCTCGGCGCCACCGTCGGCGATTTTCTCGATAAGCCGATCCGGCATGGCGGGCTGGCGCTCAGCCGGCCGATGGCGTCGGCGGTCATCGCCGTTTCGATCATCGCGTTCATCCTTCTCCTCCCGCAAAGGGCGGGTGTGCACCCCGGGGCGCGAGCCAAAGCCGATTGAACGGCGGCGTATGCGCATCGACCCGGTCGAAGCGCGCGGCAAGCTGGGTTATGATCGGGTGGTCAAGAAGCGCCAACGAGGAGGACCGCCATGTTCGACCGCGATCGATTCATTGCCGACTGTCAGGCCGCGCTCAAGGACGCCCACCCGGAGCGGGCGGTGCGTGAGGTCGTCGCCGGGGCCGTCGCCGACCCGGCCGGCGTGCTCAAGGGCCTCGGCGAGCCGGAGCAGGGCGGCGTGCAGAAGATCCACGCCGCGCCCGACCTCACGATCATCAACGTGATCTGGAGCAAGTACATGACGATCCTGCCGCATAACCACGAGATGTGGGCGGTGATCGGCATCTACACCGGGCGCGAGGACAACATCTTCTGGCGCCGCATCAAGGACGAGGACGGAGGCCTGATCGAGGCTGCCGGCGCCAAGGCGCTCGGCGTGAAGGACGCGGTGCCGCTCGGCCGCGACATCATCCACTCGGTCACCAACCCGATCCCGCGCCTCAGCGGCGCGATCCACGTCTACGGCGGCGATTTCTTCGGCGTCAGCCGCAGCGAGTGGAACCCGGAGACGCTGCTGGAACGGCCCTACGACGTGTCGAAGAACCTGAAGGTGCTGGCCGGCGCGGCTGGGTAGGGGCGTCAAGGCGGCGGGCCCAGGTCCTTGCGCATGAAATAGCGCTCGGTGCCGCTCGGCACGGCGCAGGAGAATGGCGCTGTCAGGCGTGGATTGCCGCAACAAGTGCGGCAATGACGAGGAGAGCTTGATCATCCATTCAGATCGTCACTCGCGGACCTTGTTCCGCGAGTCCATGCAGCGTGTGTTAAAGAGCGAGAGAGCAGGGCGGGAAGCCGCAGGGGAAGGACGGCGCCTTCCCCCGCGATATGAGACCTACTGGCTTTTCTGTGGCGTCGGCTGCATGCCCCCGTTCTTCTGCATCGTGCCGGCAGAGGCCTGCTGTTCCAGCTTCTCGCGGGTCTGGGCGTTCAGGGTCCCGGTCTTCGCGAGATCGTTCTTGGCCTGGAACGCGCTGACGGCCTTGACCGTCTTTCGCCCGTAGATGCCGTCGATCTTGCCGTCATAGAGACCCACGTCCCTGAGCTGGGTCTGCGCCGTCCGCACCTGGTCGTTGGTAAGCGACGACTTGTTCATGCGATCGGCGCTGGTGACGTGCGTTTCGTCCATCTTCGATTGCATCTTGTCGGACGCCTCGGCGACCTCTTTCTTCGTCGCCTGGGTCGCCTCGTTGGTGCCCTTGTCGACCTTCTCGCGGTTCGCGCCGGCAACCGCGCCGACACCGGCACCGACCACGGCGCCGACCGGCCCGCCGACCACCGCGCCCGCGGCGCCGCCGCCGACCGCGCCGGTCGTCGTCCGTTGCGCCGTCGTCTCGCCGCAGGCGGCGAGCAGCGCCAGGCTCGATACGGTCACGACAGGTAAGATCCAACTACGCATGACGATACTCCTCTTGATTGCGTTGGGAACGGCGCGGCGGTCGCGGACCCTTTGCCCGCGCCACGTCGCCGCCGGTTCTGAAAGGCTCGTTGCAATCACAAACAGTCGTATCGGGGATTGGTTCCCGCTGCGGTTTCGGGCCGGCGCCGTCGCGGCCGGTCAGGCGGGGATGGGGCGCGCGCTCACTTCCCCTTGTAGACCGGCTTTCGCTTTTCGTTGAAGGCGCGGATGCCTTCCAGGCGGTCTTCGGTCGGGACCATGCGGTTGTAGGCCTCGATCTCGAACATGTAGCCGTTGCGGGAGTCGATCTGGGTCGCCATGTTGAGCGACTTCTTGGCCTGGCGGATCGAGATCGGCGCGTTGGCGCAGATCTTCCGCGCGGTGGCCAGCGCTTCGTCCAATAGCTTCGCCGGCTCGCAGACCTTGTTGAAGATGCCCCAGTCGAGCGCCTCCTCGGCGCTGCAGGGCGCGCCGGTCAGCAGGAACTCCTTGGCGCGGCGGATGCCGACCGCGCGCGGCAGCATCTGCGTGGCACAGGCGCCCGGCATGATGCCGAGCGTGACCTCGGTCAACGCGAGGCGCGCATGCGTCGCGCCGTAGGCGAAGTCCGACAGCAGGACGAACTCGCAGCCGCCGCCATAGGCGACGCCGTTGACCGCCGCGATGATCGGCGGCGGCACGTCCATCATGGTGAGCACTGCCTGCTCGAAGATCGCGTGCTGGTGCTGCCACTGCGCGTCCGTCATGCCGTGGCGGTCCTTGAGGTCGCCGCCGGCGCAGAACGCCTTCTCGCCCGCGCCGGTCAGGATGACGCAGCGCACATCCTCCTGGTCGACGTAGAGGTCGCGCCACAGGTCGCGCAGGTCGAGCCCCATCTGCGTGTTCATCGCGTTGGCGCGTTCGGGGCGGTTCAGCGTGACGACGAGGATGTGATCTTCGACCCGGTCGAGCTTGAGGGTTTCGTAGTCGCTGCGCATGGCGGTCAGTCTCCCAGGATCTCTTTGGTATGCTCGCCCAGGGCGGGGGAGCCGGCATGCTGCGGCGGGCGCACGCCGTCGAACTGCATCGGAATGCCGATCAGCTTGAATTCCTTGTCGTCGGTCTCCTGCAGGATGCCGAGCGCCAGCGTCTGCGGATGCACGACGACCTCGTCCATGGTCTGGGTCGGCGCGTTCGGCACGCCGACGGCATCCAGCTTCTCCGCCCAATGGCTGCGCGGCTTGGTCTTCAGCACCGCTTCCATCATCGGGTTGAGCGCGTAGAGATGCTCCCAGCGGCTCGGGTTCGACTGGAAGCGCGGATCGTCACCCCATTCGGGATGGCCCAGCGCCTCGCTCATCTTGCGGAACAGCCGGTCGTTGGCGCCGGCAATGACGAGATAGCCGTCGGCGCATTCATAGGCCTGGTAGGGCGCGATGCCGGGCGCCTGCGAGCCGACGCGCTTCGGCGGCTTGCCGGTGCCGAAATAGCCGGCCGCGTGATAGTGCATCCAGCCCAGTGCCGTCTCGTAAAGCGAAGTGTCGATGCGGCAGCCCTTGCCGGTCTTGTGGCGATCGGTGAGCGCGGCGAGTATGCCCATGGCGCACCACATGCCGGTGCCCATGTCGATGATCGAGGTGCCGACGCGCGCCGGCGGGCGGCCTTCCTCGCCGTTCACGCTCATGATGCCGCCGCAGGCCTGCATCAGCGGGTCGTAGCCGGGCCGGTCCTTGTAAGGGCCGGTGTTGCCGAAGGCGCCGCTGTGGCAATAGATCAGCCGCTTGTTCTCGGCCATTAGGGTCGCGGCGTCGAGACCGAGGCGCTCGACCAGGCCGGGGCGCAGGTTCTGCAGCACCACGTCGGCTTTCTCGACGATGTAGCGGCGGAGCCGGTCGAGCTGGCGCTTGTCCGTGAAATCAACGACGACGGACTTCTTGTTCGCGTTCAGGGTCAGGAAGAAGGAGCGGACGCCTTCCTTGACCGAGGGCGGGCCCCATTGGCGGCAATCGTCACCGACGTCGGGCCGTTCGACCTTGACGACCTCCGCGCCGAGCGTCCCCAGGATCCAGGTGCCGTAAGGCCCGGCGACGCTCGTGCCGAGCTCGACGACTCGGATGCCTTCCAGCGGCTGATGTACGGACACGTTCCCTCCTGATGCTGCGTGGCTTCTGTGTTAGCGGGGCGGCGGGGTGCCGTCAAATTCTACCCCCCACCTAAATCCTCCCCCGCAAGGGGGGAGGACTTTGCTGTTGAAAAATCGTTCCTTCCCCCCTTGCGGGGGAAGGTCAGGATGGGGGGTTAACTTCGCGCAATCGCCGGCAATCGCTCCGCCAAGTCCGCCGCCTCGTTCAAAATCCGCTCGATCAGCGCGGCGGCGGTGGGCACGTCGTCGATCATGCCGGCGATCTGCCCGGTCGCATATTGCCGGCGGTCCTCGGGGCGGTCACGCTTCTTGCCGCCCCGCGCGGCGCGGGCGAGGGCGGCCAGCTCGGCTTCCGACGCGCCCGCCTCGCGTGCCTTCTCGTAAGCCAGCAGCTCGGGCGTCGCGATGCAGCGCACCGTGGCGCCGGTCATCGCCTTGGTGACGACGGTCTCGGTCTCGCGCATCGCCAGCAGCTTTTCGACGCCCCAGCGGTTCATCGCGCTTTCCTTCGTCGCCATGAAGCGGGTGCCGATCTGCACGCCGACCGCGCCGAGCGCGAAGGCGGCGAGGAAGCCACGGCCGTCGCCGATGCCGCCGGCGGCGAGCACTGGCACGTCGACCGCATCGACCACCATGGGGACAAGCGGCAGCGTCGCGACCCGGCCGACATGGCCGCCGGCCTCGCAGCCCGAGGCGACGACGGCGTCGACGCCCTCGGCGACCATGCGGCGCGCATGCTCGACCGTCGGGATCACCGAGATCACGGTGACGCCCGCCTGCTTGAGACGGCGAACGATGGCCTCGCCCGGGTCGGCTCGGCCCGTGGTGACGATGCCGACGCCCATCTCGATGCAGACCTCGACACGGGATTCGGTGAAGCCGGGGCCCATCGGCATGATGTTGACCGCGAAGGGCCGGTCGGAGCGGGCGCGCACCGCCAGGATATTCTGCCGCAGATCCTCGGCCGTGCCGCCGAAGCTGGGCAGCACGCCGAGCCCGCCCGCCTCGCCGACGGCGGCGACCAGCTCCGGCCCGCCGCCGCCCTGCATCGCGCCCTGCAGGATCGGATAGCGGATGCCGAGCATGTCGCAGATCACGGTGTGGAACATCGCGCGGGCTCCGGTCGGGTGATTTCGATGCCGATGACGGTACCACCGCAGGCCGTGGCCGCAAAAATGCGCTTCGCCGCGGGCGTATCCATCTCTATCCTCCCATGCTTCGACAGGTTCAGCATGAGGCTGATCGTTGGTGTGGATCGAAAAGACAGTCCTCATCCTGAGCTTGTCGAAGGATGAGCAGGCACGGCGCTTTATCCGGCGCGCGGCGTCACTTCGTCAGCCACTCGTAGACGCCGGTCCAGCCGTCGGGCGGCGGGACTTCGCGGAAGGCGGCGATGCGGCGGCGGTGGAGCGCGTAGAGGCCTTGCGGCGCGCCGTCGAGCGCGGCGCAGTCGGTGGCGAGCCGCTTGGCCGCGTCCCAGTCGCGCGCGCGGTAGGCGGCCAGCATCGCCGCGTTGGCCGCGCGCAGGCGGGCGAAGGCCGGGCTGTCACAGAGCGCGCGGTCGCCCAAGAGGCCATAGACCGTCACCGCCTCGGACTTGCCCTTGACGGCGACGCGGTCGAGCTCGAGCAGCGCGAACTGTGCGCCGGCCTTGGCCGCCGTCGTCTCGCCCAGGACCACGGTCACGCCGTATTCGGTCGAATAGGTCTCGAGCCGCGCGGCGAGGTTCACCGCGTCGCCCAGCACCGAATAGTCGAAGCGGGTCGCCGTGCCCATGTTGCCGACGACGCATTCGCCGGTGTTGAGGCCGACGCCGACGCGGAGCGGCGTGTGCGGCGTGCCCGATGCCTCCGCCTCGGCCTGGCGCTGCGCGTTGAGCCGGTCGAGCGCCTTCAGCATGTCGAGCGCGGCGGCGCAGGCATGCCTCTCGTGATCGGCCACGTCCATCGGCGCGTTCCAGAAAGCCATGACGCAGTCGCCCATGTATTTATCGATCGTGCCGTCATGCGCCAGGATCGCGTCGCTCAGCGGCGTCAGCAGGCGGTTGATCAACGTCGTCAGGCGCTGCGGGTCGCGTTTGTAGGATTCCGAGATGGCGGTGAAGTTGCGCACGTCGCAGAACAGGAAGGTCATCTCCTTGGTCTCGCCGCCGAGCTTGAGCCGGTCGGGGTGGTCGGCGAGCTGCTCGACCAGCGCCGGCGAGAGATACTGGCCGAAGGCGCTGCGCACCTGCCGCTTCTCCGCCGCCTCGCGCGTGTAGTTGCTGAAGGCCAGCACCGAATAGAGCGCCACCATCGTCCCGACCGGGAAGGTCGCATCTACTAGTAGCAAGTGTTCCTTGTAGAGATACCAGGACAGCGCGATCAGCCCGGTGAGCGCGACGGCCAGGCCGGCCAGGGTCCAGAGCGGTCCCAGCCGCGGGATCAGGAAGGTGAGCATGAGCCCCGCGATCAGCGTCAGGAACAGCTCGGCGCTGTTGATGTAGTTGGGATAGCGCAGGAAGAAGCTGCGCTTGTCCACGGAAAAGAGAGCCTTTTTCACCGCCGCGGCCGGGGCCAGCCCTTGCGCGGTGAAGGCTTTCGCCTTTGCCTGCACCGCGGCGGCGTAGCTTTGCTCGGCCGCGAAGATCGATTCCAGGATGTTGGCATGCACCTCGACGCCCGGCATGCGGTTGGAAACCGGCGTGTCGCGCAGATCCTTCAGCCCCGCCGCCGAGGTGCCGATCAGCGCGAACCTGCCGCGCAGCCGCTCCGCCGGCACCTTGCCGTCCAGAACGTCGGAGGCCGAGATATAGAGCCGTCCCGTGTTGTGCGGCGTGTTGAACACGTCCGGCTTGGCGAAATGCACCCAGATCCGCCCGTTCGCATCGGTCGGCACGATGAAGCTGCCGCCACCGAACTGGCGGCGGAGCTGGAGCTGCACCGACTGCATGCCGGCCGCGTCGCGCCGGGTGATCAGCGTGTTGGTGCCGAAGGCGGCGCGCAGCATCTCCAGCGTGAGCGTCGGGCGGATCTCGTTGCCGATGCGCGCCAGCATCGGCACGCGCCGCACCTTGCCGTCGATCTCGGCGCCGATCGAGAAGATGCCGACGCCGGCCGCGGCGGCCTCGAGCTCCGGCACGTTCCCGAGCAGGCTGACGTAGTGCAGCAGGAAGGGCCGCGGGTCGCCGCCCGCCTCGGCGCGGAAGGGCGAGGGCACCCGCGTTCTGTCGTGGCCGGCCGGAAGCGGGGTAAGCAGGCCGACCTGGCCAAGCACCGTCGGCGTCCGGCGCATCGCCGCCGCCATCACCGCTTCGTTGCTGGGCAGCGCGCGCAGCGCCTTGCGCGAGGCTGCGTCCAGGCTGCTGTAATTTTTCGCCACCGCGCCGGGGGACAGCCGGTCGTATTCGGAGAAGACCACGTCGAAGCCGACGACCGACACGCCGTCCTTGCCCAGCGTGTCGATGAGCCGCGCGATCAGCGTGCGCGGCCAGGGCCACTGGCCGTACGCGGCGAGACTCTTCTCGTCGATATCGATGATCACCACCGGCTGGGTCTTGAGGGTTGGCCGGGGCGAGAGCCGCTGATAGAGGTCGAAGGTCCGGACCCGCATGCTTTCCAGCCAGGCCGGATCGGCGATTCGGATCGAAAACGCGGCGAGCAGGAGCGAGAGCGCGACCATCGTGCCGGTCGTCGGAACCAGCCGCCGCCACAAGGGACCGCCGGCACGGCGCCGCCGCCGCGGCCAGAGCGAGAGGCGGAGCCGGCGGAGCGCGCGACCGCCCGCCGGACGTTTCCGCCCGGGCCGGGACCGTTCCGAATGGCTGATTTCCGCGCCTCTTTCCGTGTCGGGCATTGCTGCTCGGTCCTGTTTCGCGGGAGGAACTGTCGCACAGCAGCCTTTACACTGTCTTAATCTTCTATCAACCATACGATCGCTAGGATGAGGACGCCTAAGCCAATCACTGCCGATTGAACCCATGTCCGCCACCCATGACCATGACCGAGAAGCCCCGGCACGACGCTGGTTGTGGGATGCGTTACGCGACGCGCGGGGGGCGCTGCGCGACGCGCTGCTGGTCTCGCTGTTCGTTAACCTGCTGGCGCTGGCGGCGCCGATCTACGTGCTGCAGGTTTACGACCGGGTGATCTTCCACGCCGGCCTCAGCACGCTGCAGGGGCTGGTGATCGGCATGGCGATCGTCGTCCTGTTCGATTTCGTGCTGCGCCAGGCGCGCAGCCGCGTTTTCCAGTCGATCGCGGTCAACATCGACGTCACGGTGGGCCGGGCGCTGTTCGACAAGATCCTGGGCCTGCCGCTGCGCGCGCTGGAAGCGCGTCCCGCGGCCTACTGGCAGGCGCTGTTCCGCGACGTGGAGATGGTGCGGAACGCGTGCTCCGGCCCGTCGGCGGCGCTGCTGACCGATCTGCCCTTCGCCATCCTGTTCTTCATCCTGATCTTCATCTTGGCGCCGCCGGTCGCCTGGGTGCTGCTCGTCTGTCTGCCGCTGCTGCTGCTGCTCGCCTGGCGGTCTGGCCGCGCGATGCGGGAAAGCGCGGTGCGCGAGCGCGAGTCCACGCTGTCGCGCGACGCGCTGCTGAACGAGCTGATCGCCGCGCGCGCGACCGTCAAGTCGCTGGCGCTCGGCGACGCGCTGCGCCCGCGCTGGGAAGACCGCCACGCGACGGCGATCGAGCTGTCGCGCAGCCGCGGTCAGGTCACCGACGGGCATCAGGCGATGGCCAACGCCATGACGCTGATCACCACCGTGGCGATCACCTCGGTCGGCGCGCTCGCCATCCTCGACCATCGCATGTCGGTCGGCTCGCTGATCGCCGCCAACATGCTGAACAGCCGCATGATCGCGCCCTTCACGCAGCTCGTCAGCCAGTGGCGCATGCTGACCCAGCTGCGCCAGGCGATCCAGCGCCTCGATCAGGTGTTCGCGCTGGAGCACGAGCGCAAGGAGGCGTCCGTCAGCCTCGGCCGCCCGAACGGCCAGATCCGGCTCGAGGCGGTCGACTTCTCCTACGGCGGGCCAACTGCGCCGGTGCTGCAAGGCATCGACGGCCGCATCGGCCCCGGCGGGCTGCACGGCGTGATCGGCCGCAACGGCTGCGGCAAGAGCACGATGCTCAAGCTGATCGCCGGCCTCTACGTGCCCGAAAAGGGGCGCGTCCTGCTCGACGACGCGGACATCAAGCAGTTCACCCGGCGTGACCTGGCGGGCTGGATCGCCTATCTGCCGCAGGAATGCGTGCTGTTCGCGGGCTCGATCCGCGACAACATCGCGATCGGCAACCCGGACGCGAGCGACGAAGCGGTCATCGAAGCCGCCCAGCGCGCGCTCGTCCATCAGTTCATCATCGACCAGCCCGACGGCTACGCGACGGCGATCGGCGAGGCCGGCGGCCGGCTCTCTGGCGGGCTGCGCCAGCGTATCGCGCTCGCCCGGACCTTCCTCGGCGCGCCGCCCGTGATGCTGCTCGACGAGCCGACCAGCGACCTCGACAATGACGCCGAGCGCGACCTGGCGCACATGCTGCGCGAGATGGCGCGCACGAGCACGGTCGTCGCGGTCACCCATAGCCCGGCGCTGCTCGGCGTTTGCGACAGCGTGCTGGTGCTCGACGGCGGCAAGGTGGCGATGGCGGGCCCGGCGCGCGAGGTGTTGCAACGGCTGCAGCGCCGGCCCGAGGTCGTCCAGCCGATCCGTGGCGGGAAGCCGGCATGAGCACGGGCAACAGCTTCATCGACCGCGTGCTCGACGCGAAACCTGCGCCGAACCGCCTCGACGCGATCCTGGCGTCCAGCCGGCGCCCGGCCTTCCGCACGCTCGCCTGGCTGATCATGTTGGTGATCGCCGCCTTCTTCGCCTGGGCGAGCACGGCCAAGCTCGACGAGGTGTCGACCGCGAACGGCGAGGTGATCCCGAGCGCCAAGGTCAAGGTTATCCAGCATCTCGAAGGCGGCATCATCGAGCGGCTCGACGTGAACGAGGGCTCGACGGTGAAGCAGGGCCAGGTGCTGATTCAGCTCGCGCTCAACGCGGTGCAGGCGAGCCGCGAGGATCTGCAGGTACAGCTCGACTCCCTGATGCTGGCGCGCGCGCGTCTGAAGGCGGAGATCGACGACACGCCGCTGACTTTCCCGAAGGATGTCGCCAAGCGCCGGCCCGATATGGCCGCCGCCGAGCGCGCCAATTTCAACGCGCGCCAGGCGGAGAGGCAGGGCCGCATCGGCGTGGCCCAGCAGAAGGTCAACCAGCGCGAGCTCGAGGTGAAGGAGCTGGAGGCGCGCCGCACGGCGCTCGCGGCGAACCTGAAGCTTGGCCGTGAGCGGCTGCGGCTGTCGAGCGATCTGCTCAAGAGCGGCCTGACGCCGCGCATGGACCATCTCGAGATCCAGCGCGAGATCGAAAGCATGACCGGCGAGGCCAAGGTGCTGGACCAGGGCGTGCCGCGCGCCAATGCCGCGCTGGCCGAAAGCCGCTCGTTTCTGCAGGAGGAAACCGAAGGCTTCCGCCGCCGCGCGGTCGAGGAGCTGAGCAAGACCGAGCTGCAGATCGCGCGGGTGCAGGAATCGCTGAGCGAGGCGTCCGACCGGGTGCGCCGGACCGAGATCCGCAGCCCGATCAACGGCATCGTCAAGAACATGCGCTTTCACACCATCGGCGGCGTGGTGCGCCCGGGCGAGCCGATCATGGAGATCGTGCCCGTCGGCGACGCGCTGGTCGTGCAGGCCAAGCTCAGCCCGGCCGACCGCGGCTATGTGCAAGTCGGGCAGCCGGCGGTGGTCAAGATCTCGACCTATGATTTCGTCCGGTATGGCGGGCTCGACGGCGTCGTCCAGCAGATCGCGGCCGACACCAACACCGATCCTGTAACCGGCCAGCCTTACTATGAGGTCATCGTGCGGACGAAGAAGACCTATCTCGGGGCCAAAGCCGGCCAATACCCGATTACGCCCGGCATGCAGGCGACCGTCGACATTCATACGGGCCGCCGCTCGGTGCTGAACTATCTCGTCAAACCGGTGCTGAAACTGCGCGACGAGGCATTCCGCGAACGCTGACGTGGGAAAGAAGGATGATGGTGGGATGGTGGAGCATCGCGGCACGGTCGGCCGATTGACCGAATCCGGAAAGACCGTTAAGAGTCATGACGTTGGTGGGGGAGAGGAGGGCCTAACAATAAACCGCCTCCCGATTCGCACGCACCGTGCAGGACACTGGACGACGATTTGCATCGGATTTGCGTTGGCGCTCGCCTTAACGCAGCCGCAGGCCCGCGCCGAATCCCTGAAAGACGCGCTGGCGTCGCTCAGCCAGACGCATCCGCAGATCCAGGCCGCCGCCAAGCTGCTCCAGGCTGGCAAGGAACGCGAGAAGGAAGCCTTCAGCGGCTTCCTGCCGCACGCCGCCGTAGACGGCGAAACCGGCCCACAGCACGTCACCAACCATCCGCCGCTGAACAACGGCGAGGATCTGAACGACCGGCGTGACAACGCGCGGGTGTCGGTCACGCAGAACCTGTTCAACGGTTTCGGCGACAGCGCACGGCTGCACGCCGCCGAGAACAACACCGCCGTGCTGGCCGCGACGCTGGACGCCACCAAGCAGGCGGTCTACCTCGAGGCGATCACCGCCTATCTCAACGTGCTGCGCGAACAGAGGCTGATCAATGTCTCGATCCTGAACGAGCGCAATATCCAGAACCAGCTCCATCTCGAGGACGAGCGCGTGCGGCGCGGCGCGGGCATCACGGTCGACGTGCTGCAGGCGAAGTCGCGCCTGCAGATCGCGCGCGAGCGGCGGGTCGCGTTCGAGGGCCGGCTGCGCGCGGCCGTCGCGCGCTACCGTCAGGTCTTCGACAAGGCGCCCGACATCGGCGCGCTGGAAGACGCCCGGCCGCGGCTGGACCTGCTGCCGAAGACGCTCGACGACGCGCTCGCGCTCGGCCGCGCCAACAACCCGAACGGGCGGATCAGCGATTTCACCGCGCGCGCCAACGACGACAAGCGCGACATCGAGATGGCCAACTACTACCCCACGCTCGATCTCGTGGGCGCGGCCGAATACCAGAGCAACACGCTCGGGCAGGAGGGCCGGGCCGAGTCCTACTCGGTAGTGCTGCGCAGCCGCTGGGAGTTCTTCTCCGGCCTCAGGTCGCGCGCGCGGGTCGAGGCCGCGACCCGGACCTACGAGGCGAGCAAGAGCACGCGGCTGTTCACGCTGCGCAAGGTCGATGAGGAGGTTCGCATCGCCTGGGAGAATCTGCAGACCCAGCGGCAGCGGGTCGATCTCCTCGATAACGCCGTGACCATCGCGGAAGATGTGTTGCGCGCCCGGCACAAGCTGCGCGAGGCGGGCAAGGAGACGGCGCTCAACGTGCTCGACGCCGAGGGCGAGGTGTTCAACGCCCAGATCAACCGCATCGAGGCGGAATACGACGCGCGCCTCGCCAACTACCGCGTGATGTACGCGACCGGCCAGCTCAACGAGAAGACCCTGGGTTTGCCGAACGGCTGAGCGGCGGGCGGGGAGACGCCAATGGCGACAATGGATGCCACGGACAAGCCGTGGCATGACGGCTGGGTTGTTGGATTATAGAAAAATCGTCACCCCACGGTTCATCCGTGGGGTCCATGCGAACGAAACCGTTCGCCGCGCGGCGCTTATTTCTTCTTCTCCGGCGGGGGCAGCAGCTCGAACATCATCAGCAGCGTGCGCTGCCGGCGCGAGAAGTTGTCGTCGGAAATGAGGTAGAGCAGCGTCTTGCCGTGATCACGGCGAGCGGCGATGCCTTCCATGTTGTCGACGGTAAGCGGCCGTGCCAGCGTCGCCAGCTCCTCGCCCTGCAGCGTCGCGCCCGCGCGGATCGTCGCGGCCGGGAGATAGAGAACGCGGACGCGCGGGCCTTCGCGGCGCGTATAGCTGCGCTCGAGGATGGCCAGGTTGCAGTCGGGCAGCGTCGTCGCTCCGGAGACGCGGAACTTTCCGGTCGTCCGGTAGTTCAGCGCCTTCCAGCTCTGGCCATCGTAGAACCAGGCCTTCTTCGTACCGGGCTCCGTGCCGGGCGCCTCCTCGGAAATCGCCAGGAGGCGGCGGTCGCAGAGCCGCGTCAGCGCCTCGACGCCGCCGTTGAGGGGCTGGGACTCGAAACCTGCCGGCCCGTTCAGCGGCTCCGGATCGGCGTCGATCGGATCGGTCGGGTGCGCGGGATAGTGCCAGATGCGGTGCAGATGCTCGAAGGAGACGTAGAAGCCGCCGCTGCCGTCCTGGGCGAGCGATTCGGCATCCGTCCAGTTGCCGTGCCGGTGATAGCCCTTGAGCTTCTTGATCGGCTTGAGAACCCCGTCCGTCACGCCGGCCAGATTGTCCTTGTCATAGAGCAGCTTGGCCGAGACCCAGCGGCCGTTGTCGCTCATCGCGATCATGCGCTCGCCGTTCGCGGAGACGTGCAGGCCCGAGAGCCCGCCGAACCGCTTATCGGGCGAGGTGAGTCGGAAGCCGCCGCGGTACAGCAAGCGGCCGACCTGGTCCTGCGCCGGGTCGGCGGGGTTGAGCGGCACCGCCGTCGCCTTGATCGGCAGGGCGCCGGCGCCTGTCGGGCTGCCGACGGCGGCCGTGCAGGCGGCCAGGAACAGGAGGGTGATGGCTAAGCTATTGAAGAAACGCGATTTCATGGATGTCTTGGGTCCCGCGCCGCGGATGCGGATGGCGGCGGCTGTTGTGGCATTCCGGTCAACCTGGCCAACTTATACAGTTGAGCCACAGTATCCGGGCAAAATAAATCTTTAATTAATGTTCGTTATTACTATGTGATAACGGCGCGTCCGCGGCAGTCGCGGCGCGCCGGCGAGCAGTTTGGGGGATAAGAACCGGATGCCCGGGATCGTGGTTTGGCTTGCGGGCGGCTACCTCACGGCGCTGTTGCTGCTGTTCGTGGCGCAGCGCAACCTGATGTACCACCCATCGAAGATCGTGCCCGAGCCGAGCCAGTACGGCGCCTCGGACATGCAGGTGGTGCACATCACCACCGAGGACGGCATCAAGCTCTATTGCTGGTGGCGGGCGCCGACCCGGCGCGACCGGACGACCTTTCTCTACTACCACGGCAATGCCGGGAATATCGGCGACCGCGCCTTCAAGGTGCGCCACTATCTCGACGCCGGTTACGGCGTGCTGCTCGTCGGCTATCGCTACAACGCGGACGCCGGCGGCAAGCCGAGCGAGGAAGGCCTCTACGCGGACGGCCAGGCGGCCTATGACTTCGTCCGGGCGCAGGGCGTCCCCGGGGACCGCATCGTCGCCTACGGCGAATCGCTGGGCTCCGGCGTGGCGACCTACATCGCAACCAGCAATCAGGTGGGCGCGGTCGTCCTGGAGGCGCCCTACACGCGGATCGGCGACGTGGCGCAGACGCATTACTGGTACGTGCCGGCGCGCTGGATGCTGCTCGACCGCTACGATTCGCTCGGGCGGATCGCCAAGCTCAAGGTGCCGCTGCTGATCCTGCACGGCGAGGCGGACGCGGTCATCCCCATCAAGTTCGGCCGCACGCTGTTCGAGGCCGCGCATCAGCCGAAGGAAGCGAAATTCATTCCCGGCGGCGGCCACGCCGATCTCTACGATTTCGGCATCGACCGGATGATCCTCGACTTCCTGCGTCGCAACCTGTCGGTCAGCGCCGCGGCCGACTGAGCGACAGACGTCTGCACGCAATCCGAGAGCGTTGTCGAGCCGCACGCCCGGCGTTAAGGTGATGCAACGATAAAGCATTGACTTTGCACGGTGAGCGCCCGGCCGATGCGGCACGGTCTCGGAATTTGTCTGTCGATCCTGTTGTTCCTGCTGATAGCCTTACCGGCCGTCGCGGCGGATCCGGGTAAGCCGGACACGGGCACGACGGCGGCGAAGGCGGCGGACCTCCAGCGCCTCGTCAACACGCTGGAGGACGATTCCCGGCGCAAGGCCTTCGTCAGCGACCTCAAGACGATGATCGCCGCGCAGAAGCGCATCGAAGGCGAGGAGGCGCCGTCCGCGGGCTCGCGGCTGCTCGAGATCCTGTCGAGCAAGATCGGCGCGGCGGGCGCGCAGCTCGGCAACGCCGCCGAGGCGGTGCTCAATCTGCCGCGCATCGCCGGCTGGATTCAGACGAGCCTGGCCAATCCGGAAAAGCGCGCGCAGGCGCTGCTGCTCATTGCCAAGTTGGCGGCCATCCTAGCCGCCGGCCTGATCGCGCAGGCGATAGCGCAATGGCTGCTGCGGCGGGCCTATACGGCGCTTGAGGCGAAGCCGGCCCACGCCCGTGCGACGCGCGTGCTGTTCGCCACGCTCCGCACCGTGCTCGACCTTATCGGCATCGCCGCCTTCCTCGCCGTGACCTACGGGACGATGACGCTGACGGACCCGGTCCACGACGCCCGGGTCGTCGCGCTGGCGGCGATCAACGCGATCGTGGCGTCGCGCGCCATTCTGGCGATCGCCCGGCTGCTCTTCGCGCCGAACGTCGCCGACATGCGGCTGCTGCCGATGAGCGACGAGACCGCGAATTACAGCTTCCTCTGGGTCCGGCGGCTGACGCTGCTCACCGTATACGGCTTCTTCGCGATCGAGGCGCTGCCGCCGCTGGGCGTCGCGGACACCGCGCACGGCCTGTTGATGAAGCTCCTCGGCCTGGTCATCTGCGTGCTTCTGATCATCCTCGTGATGCAGAACCGGCACCCGGTGGCGCATGAGATCCGCGGCGACGCCGGGCCCTTGCTCGGCCAGTTCCGCCGCCGGCTCGCCGATGTCTGGCACCTGCTCGTGATCACCTATCTGATCACGATTTACGGCGTCTGGGCGCTCGACGTGCCGGGCGGATTCGAGTTCATCCTGCGCGCGACGCTGCTCAGCTTCATCATCATCATCATCGCCCAGGGCGTCGTGCTCGCGCTCACCCGCGTGATCCGCCGCGGCTTCTCGCTCAGCGACGAGCAGAAACAGCGCTTCCCGGGGCTGGAGGCGCGGGCGAACCGCTATCTGCCGGTGCTCGTGGTGGTCATGCAGACCTTCGTCTACGGCCTGGCCGCGCTTGCCTTCCTGCAGACCTGGGGCCTCAACGTCGTGGATTGGCTGGCGAGCCCGCTCGGCGCGGCGATCGTGAGCCGGGTCGCGCGTATCTTCGTGATCTTGGCAGGATCGCTGGTTATCTGGGAGGTGGTCAGCGCGATGATCGAGCGCTACCTGACGGCGACCGATCGCGAAGGCCACCTGATCCAGCGCGGCCAGCGGGTGCAGACGCTGTTGCCGTTGCTCCGCAACGTCGTGCTGATCGTCATCGCGGTGATGGTCAGCCTGACCATTCTCGCCGAGCTCGGCGTGGACACGGGCCCGCTCATCGCCGGCGCGGGGATTCTCGGCCTCGCCGTCGGCTTCGGCGCGCAGACCTTCGTCAAGGACGTGATCACCGGCTTCTTCATCCTGGTCGAGGATACGGTGGCGGTGGGTGATCTGGTCGAGGTCGGCGGCCATCGCGGCAAGGTCGAGGCGATGTCGATCCGCTCGATCCAGCTGCGTGACATCCGGGGCGACGTGCACCGCGTGCCGTTCAGCGAGGTCACCTCCACGGTCAACCGCAGCAAGGTCTTCTCCTTCGCCTTCTTTGAAATCGGCGTCGCCTATCGCGAGGATGTCGACCATTGCATGAACGTCATCCGCGAGGTGGGGAACGAGATGCGCGAAGAGGCGAATTTGGCGACCGACATCATCGACGACATCGAGATCATGGGTGTCGAGAGCTTCGCCGATTCCGCGGTGGTGATCCGCGCGCGCATCAAGACAAGGGCCGGAAGGCAGCGACCGATCCAGCGCGCCTTCAACCGGCTGCTGAAAAAGCGCTTCGACGCCGAGGGAATCGAGATCCCGTTCCCGCACCGGACGATCTATTTCGGCGTCGACGGCCAGGGCGATGCGCCGCCGGCGCATATCCTCATGCAGGAGCCGCGGCGCAGGAAGCCGCCGGCGGGGCGGGCGGAGCCTGTGGTGTTGAGCGAAACGCCGGAGGGCGAGCGCTCCGACTTCGAGGAAATCGTCAGCCCGGACGGCGACGAACGGACGAAGAAGGATTAGGCGCCGCGTCCCATTTTCGGCGGCGCCTTCGAGCGCGCATACCGCTCGCTCAGCGCGAACCAGGCGACCCCGGCGAGCGCGATGACCATCGCCGGCGCGATGCCGGCATTGACCGCCACCCAGCCGAACTTGCTTTGCAGCATGCCCGAGCTGAAGGCGCCGATCACCGAGCTCGTGAACACGACGAAGTCGTTGGCGGCCTGCGTCTTGGCGCGCTCGGCGGTGGTATAGGCGCGGGTGAGCAGCGTGCTGCCGCCGACGAACATGAAGTTCCAGCCGAGCCCGAGCAGCGCCAGCCCGGCGGCGAAATTCGTGAAGCCGACGCCGCTCATGTTGGCGACCAGGCACCCGGCGGTCAGCAGGCTGCCGAGCGCGATGATGCGCAGCACGCCGATGCGCTGGATCAGGCTGCCGGTGAAGAAGCTCGGCAGGAACATGGCGAGGACATGGCCCTGGATGACCGTGGCCGTGTCGCTGAAGGCGAAGCCGCAGCCGGTCATGGCGAGCGGCGTGGCGGTCATGATCAGGGTCATCGAGCCGTAGCCGAGCGCCCCGGACAGAACGGCGACGATGAACACCGGCTGGCGCGCGATGCGGTGCAGCGGCCGGCCGGTCTCCCGCCGCTCCTGCGCCGTCAGACGGGGAATCCGCACCCCCTGCAGCACGACGAGGATCGCCAGCGCCAGGATCGTGAGCGTGGCGTAGCAGCCGGCGTAAAGCGCGGGCAGCAGCCAATCGATCGTGGCCTTGGCGAGCTCCGGGCCGGCGATCGCCGCGACCACGCCGCCCGCGAGGACGAGCGAGATCGCTTTGCTCTTGAAATGGTCGGGCGCCGCGTCCGCCGCCGCGAAACGGTAATACTGCGCGAAGGCGTTGCCGGAGCCGACGCACATGCAGGCGAGGGTAAAGACCTCGAAGCTGCCGATCCGGAGCGCGACCACGCCGAGCACACCGCCGCTTCCGAAGATCACGGCGCCGACCGAGAGCCCGATCCGCCGGCCGAGGCGGCGCATCAGCATCGACGCCGGCACGGTCGTCGTCATCGTCGCGACCCATTGCAGCGCCAGCGGCAGCGTCGCCAGCGCCTTGTCCGGGGTCAGGCTGAACCCGGCCAGCGACGCCACCGTGATCAGCATCGAGGTGCCGCTGTTGCTCATCGCCTGGCAGAGCGCAAGCAGAAGCACGTTGCGCCGCGTATGGTCCGCGGCTTGATCCGCTTGGCTCACCATATGTTCTCCAACGGAAAGTGGACCGGCACGGCAAGGCACGGTCCGGCAGGCGCCTTGCGCGCGCATTCTATCCCGACGCGCCGGCCGCGCGCCAACAGGAAGGGCGGGACGGGGGCGGCGGCGCTAGAGCCCGACCCAGCCGATGATCAGCCCCTGCAGCAGCAGCACGCCGAGCCAGTGGAGGCTGTCGATCACGGTCAGCATCGGCCTGGCGCCCTGGAAGGAATAGTTCACCGCCATGGTCGTGATGACGAAACCGACCCAGATGAAGAGCCCGGACACCATGCCGTTCTCGATCGTCACCGCGCCGAGGTGCCCGATCAGGCCGGCCAGGAGATAGGCCATGAGGAGCTGCGCCACGATGGCGATGATGAAGGGAACGGGCGACTTGGCGGCGACGATCTCTTCCTTGGTCTTACCGAGCGCCTTCATCCAGCGGGCGCCCAGGGTGATGTAGTAGAAGGCGCCGAAGGCGAAGCCCGCCGCGGCGGCAAACAGCACGGCGAGATAGCTGATTCCCGCGAATTCCATCGGCGTCTCCCTTGCGGCGGTTGCGGTCGGACGGCGCCCGACCGATGGGGCGCGATGGTAGACCCATGCGCGGCCACAGAAAAGGCCGGCGCCGGTCACGACGCATGATGTCTGGTTGTGAAAGCTTTCGGAAGAGATTATCAGAAGGCGTATTGGTCCATCGCCGTAAGCTTGCTATGCTCACGGCCATCTGTCGGCGGCATAACCGATCAAATGACAATGGGGAAGAACCCATGACCCTAGCGACGGCGGAAGACCTCTCCGAGCCCTTCGTCTGGCCGGAAGGCGGCATATCCAAGGTTCCCTATCGATTGTTCTCCGACCCGGAGATCTATGCGCTCGAGCAGGCGCGCATCTTCCACGGGCCGGTGTGGAATTTCCTTTGTCTCGAGCTCGACGTGAAGAAGCCGGGCGACTTCAAGCTGGCCAGCGTCGGCGAGACCCCGGTGGTCGTGACGCGCGACAAGGAAGGCAAGGTCCACGCGATGGTCAACCGCTGCGCCCACAAGGGTGCGCTGGTCTGCCTGAAGGAAAAAGGCAACGCGGCGGTGCTGACCTGCGTCTACCATTCCTGGAGCTATCGCCTGGACGGCCAGCTGCAGGGCATCGCGTTTCGCAACGGCATCAAGGGCCGGGGCGGCATGCCCGAGGACTTCGACATCACCCAGCACCGCCTGCAGCCTTTGAAGGTCGAGGTGTTCTCGGGCCTCGTCTTCGGCACCTTCGACGAGAGCATGCCCTCGGTCGAAAGCTATCTCGGTCCGCTGATGGCGAAATACGTGCGCCGCAGCCTCGACAAGCCGCTGCGTCCGCTCGGCCTGCAAAGCCAGATCATTCACAACAACTGGAAGCTCTACGCGGAGAATCTGCGCGACTCCTACCATGCGACGCTGCTGCACACCTTCTACACCACCTTCAAGATCAACCGCCTCGACATGGACGGCGGCATCCTGATGAGCGACGACAAGTGGCATCACATCAGCTACGCCAAGCGCGCCACCTGGCAGGAGGACGAGGAGTACAAGAAGGCGCAGGTGCATTCGGCGCAGTACGAGTCGCGGCTCGACGGGCCCCAATTGCTCAACGCCTGGGACGAGGAGCCGGACGGCATCACCCACGTCATCCAGTCGATTTTCCCCAATCTCGGCATCCATTTCACGCTGAACTCGATCTGCGTGCGCTTCTTCGCGCCGCGCGGCCTGAACGAGACCGAGCTGTTCTGGTTCTACCTCGGCACCGAGGACGACACGCCGGAGCAGGAACGGATGCGCGTGATGCAGGGCAATCTGACCGGCGCCGCCGGGCTGGTCTCGCTCGAGGACGGCTGCATCAACGAGTTCGTCCAGCGCGGCACCCGCGGCAGCGAGGACAAGATCTCCTTCATCGAGATGGGCGGCCGCGATCTCGAGGCGAGCGCGCAATCGCGTGCGACCGAGGTCGCGATCCGCGGGTTCTGGACCGGCTATCGCCGCATCATGGGGTTCGCGTGATGGACGGCGCGGTGGAGCGGGCCGCCCCCCGGCTGGGCGACGCGGGCGATTTCATGCAGGGCCCGGCGATCGAGGACCCGGCGCTCTGCGCCCGGGTCGAGAATTTCATGCTCGACTATGCGCATGCGATCGACGACGGCGACCTGCACGCCTGGCCGCGTTTCTTCGCCGAGGACGGGCGTTACAAGATCATGATCCGCGAGAATTTCGAGGCCGGCCTGCCCATGGGCATCATGTATTGCGAAGGCGCGGGCATGATGCGCGACCGGGTGCTGGCGCTGGAGACCGCCAACATCTACGAGCCGCACACCTACAGCCACATCCTCAACCGGCCGCGGCTGCGGCAGGGCGAGGGCGGCCAGATTCATGCGCGCAGCAACTTCCTCGTGACCCGTACCATGCAGGAAGGCCGGATGGAGACCTTCGCCGCCGGCAAGTACCTCGACCGGATCGCGCCGCAGCCGGACGGCGGGTTCCTGCTGGCCGAGCGCCTCGTCGTGCTCGACTCGCGCCGCATCGACATCCTGCTGGTGTATCCGCTCTAGCCCCGGCGGACGCCGCCGGTGCAGGGTCAGCGGCCCGACAGGTTCTCGATAAAGCTTCTGATGAAGATCGAGACTTCGTCGTTGTTCATACAGCCTGGCAGATTGTCCGAATCGCGAAGCGCACGGAGGTCGAGAAAACCCTTCCGACACACGGGATCGAGCTTCGCGAAGGGCACATAGGCCATCGTCCAGTCGCTGAACCGTCGCCCGTCGGCGCGATCCGACAGCACCACGATCTGGCCGTGGTGGCGCAGATCCGCCGCGATGCGTCCATAACAGGCTTCCACGGCGTTCTTCGGGCCTTCCAGAACCTGGAAGAAGTTGCCGTCGTGATACAGCAGCAGTCCCGTGATGCCGTCGGTCTTGTTCCGGTGTCGTGCCTGGGCCAGGATGGCGTCGAGGTCGGATTGGGTCGGTAGTGTCGCGGCGGAACTCAGGTAAGCGAGGACGTGAAGTGCGGGTTCGTTCATCAGGCGGCTGTGAATTCCGATCGATGTGATGCATTTCGTGCGATAGCGCGGCATAGATAGCGTAACCGCCTCGCCGCATTCAAGGCCCGTATCCGTTGCAGTTATGATCCGTATCACCGAGCGTATCCAGATCGACGAGGCCGAGCTCGAGGAGCATTTCGTCCGCGCCTCGGGCCCGGGCGGGCAGAACGTCAACAAGGTGGCAACGGCGGTCGAGCTGCGCTTCAACGTCTTTGCCTCGCCCAGCCTGCCCGACGCGATGCGCGCCCGGCTGACCCGGCTCGCCGGGCGGCGGCTCACCAAGGAAGGCGTGCTGGTGATCCGCGCCGAGCGCTTCCGCACCCAGGAGCAGAACCGCGCGGATGCCCGCGAGCGCCTCGTCGCGCTGCTGCGCGAGGCCACGGTCTCGCCGAAATATCGGGTCAAGACCAAGCCGAGCAAGGCCGCCAAGGAGCGCCGCCTCAAATCCAAGACGCAGCGCGGCGCGGTCAAACGGCTGCGCCGGGAAAAGCCGGCCTATGACTGAGTGGCGCAGAGCGCGGGGATGAGCTCGGGAAGCTGCGTCAGGTCGGCGACGATCAGGCGCGGTCGCCAGCGCGGGTCCGGCTGCTCGCCCCGCCGGTTGACCCAGATCGCGCGGATGCCCATGGCGGCGCAGACCTGCATGTCGAGCGCCTGGCTCGCCGCGACGTGTACGACCTGGTCGGGCGTCACGCCCATCTTCTGATGCGCGTAGTGGAACAGCCGCAAGTTGGGCTTGTACGCGCCGGCCTGCTGCGCGGTGATGACGTGGTCGATCGGGGCGCCCAGCGTCTCCAGGCTGCCGCTGATGATGTCGTCGTCGGTGTTGGAGATGACGCCGAGGCGGTAGGACTCGCGCAGCCGCTTGAGCACGGCCGGCACCTCGGGGAAGGCGGGGATGCGGGATACCCGACCCATCAGCAGCGCCACGTCGTCGCGGTCACAGGCGAGGCCGTGCTCGGCCAGCGCCGCGGCGAGGCTCATGCGCAGGACGCTGCGGTAGGAGCGCATCGGCGGGCTGTCCCGCAGCGCGCGGCCGGTCTCGTGGAAGACGCGGAGCAGGGACGACGCCTTGCCGCCCGGCGCGCCCTTGCGCGCCAGGACCTCGCCCATTGCCGTTTCCAGCGCCTGGTGCCATTGCACCATCGTGCCGTAGAAATCGAAGGTGACGACGCGCGGGGGAGCCATGGCCGGTCTGATGGGCGTATCGGGTGCGACTCGTTGGTGATCCGCCATCTTTAGCGGGTTGCGGGGCTTGGGAAAAGGCCGCGTTCTGCCGCAGGGGGCCCGACCGAGGGCGGGATCAGCCGGAGCGGCCGCCCGGCCTGCCCCGAGGTCCGGTGCGCGCGGCCGACGTCGCCAAGGCTGGGAGCCCGCTTTTCTGCCGTTGGTCAGCCTGTTGACAGGAAAAACCGCTAGGTTGACCGCGGCGTGCCGGCCGTTGCCGGAGGGGCCGGTTATTCTTTGGCGCTACCGCCGATGGTCCTGTCGCGGTGCCTGGGGTTGTGCTATGCCAGACGCGCGGCCGGCCTTGATCACGGCCTTTGCGGGCTTTCCGTTTTTCATGTGGATTCCATGACATTTCACACGATTATCGACGCCATCCTGTTGGGGATCATCGAGGGTGCGACCGAGTACATTCCGGTCTCCTCGACCGGGCACCTGATCGTTTCGATCGACTTGCTGGGCTTCATCGGCCCGCCCGGTAAGATTTTCGAGATCGTCATCCAGGTCGGCGCGGTCCTGGCCGTGGTCATCCTCTATTTCCAGAAGCTGATCGGCGCGCTGATCGACTTTCCGAGCGATCCCAATGCACGGCGCTTCATCTACGCCATCGTCATCGCCTTCCTGCCGGCGGCCTTCCTCGGCGTGCTGTTGCACAAGATCATCAAGGCCTACCTGTTCAATCCGACCGTGGTGGCGACGGCGCTGATCGTCGGCGGCATCGCGATCCTGATCATCGAGTATATCCGGCCCGAGCCGAGGGTGCGGCATATCGAGCAGTTCAGCTACCCGCTCGCCTTCGGCATCGGCGTGCTGCAATGCCTCGCCATGATCCCGGGCGTCTCGCGCTCGGGCGCGACGATCTTAGGCGCGCTGATGCTGGGCGTGGAGCGCAAGACGGCGGCGGAGTTCTCCTTCTTCCTGGCGATCCCGACACTTACCGGCGCCGCGGTCTTTGATCTCTGGTCCAACCGGGCGACGCTGACGTCGAGCGGCATCGACGTGATCGCGATCGGCTTCATCGTCTCGATGGTCGTGGCGATGTTCGTGGTCAAATGGCTGATCAACTTCGTCGGCCGCCACGGCTTCGGCGTCTTCGCCTGGTACCGGATCGTCTTCGGCGCGCTGCTGCTGGGATTGATTTATCTCAGGTGAGGGAGCCCGGTGCGGGCACTCGGCGGAGAGTGGGCGCATGGCCTGCGGGCTGGTGATCTTCGACTGTGATGGCGTGCTGGTCGACACCGAGGCCGTGTCGAACCACACGTTGGTCCGTATCCTCGCCGAGGCGGGCTTTTCGATCGACTACGAGAACTGCCGCCGCCGCTTCGTCGGGCGGACCATCGAGGCGGTGCAGGAGACGGTCGAGCGCGAGGGCGGCGTTCCGCTGGGCGCTTCCTGGCCCGACAAGGTGCGCGCCGAGACCGCGCAGGCGTTCGAGGCCGGGATCGAGCCGATTGCCGGCGCGAGGACGGCGGTCCAAGGCGTACGGGCGGCCGATATTCCCTTTTGCGTCGCGTCCTCGGGCCGTTTCGCCAAGATGCGGGCCTCGCTCGGCAAGACCGGGTTGCTGCCGTTGGTTGCGGACGTCCTGTTCAGCGCCGAGCAGGTCGCGCGCGGCAAGCCGGCGCCGGATCTCTTCCTGTTCGCGGCGCGGTCGATGGGTATCCCTCCGGCAGACGCGACCGTGATCGAGGACAGCGTGCCCGGCGTGCTGGCCGGCAAGGCCGCCGGCATGCGCGTGCTCGGCTACGCCGGTGACCCGCTTACGGACGCCGAGGGCCTGCGCGCCGCCGGCGCCGAGCTGTTCGACGACATGGCCAGGGTCCCGGCGCTGATTTGACGCCGTTCACTGCGCGGCATGCCGCGCCGTGGACAGGCACCAGCCGCGCCCGTGCAGCCAGCAGTCTGACCCGCGCCGGTGCCGGTCACGCCGCAGCGTGGTCAGCTTGTCCTGGCCGCCTGTCTTGAGCGCCCGGAACAGCGCCTTGGCGGCCGCGGGGTCGCGCGCGCCCTCGCAGGGGTAGATGCCGACCTGGCCCAACGAGACGGCATCGAAGCCGGCCTCGCACCGCGTGATCTTCACGGTGATGCCCCAGCGGTGCTCCGTCGTCAGCGGCAGCACGAGCGTGCCTCCCGGTGCGAGTGCGCTAAGCCAGGCGGGCAGCGGGTGCGTCGCCCCGGCATTGATGAACAGCGCGTCGAAGTTGCGGCCGTCCAGATCGACGCCGTTCCCGGGCGCGACGGTAACGTGGGCGTAGCCGGCCAGGTTCGCCGTCGCGCGCCGCGCCAGCGCGGCATCGACCTCGTAGCCGAACACCGTCCCGCTCGGGCTGACCAGCTCGGCCATGATCGCCGTGTAGTAGCCGACCCCGGCGCCGACATGCGCCACCCGGTCGCCGGGCTTGAGCGCCAGCGCGTCGATGAGGAAGGCGAGGAAGCTCGGCAAGCCGTTGTTCAGCCGCCGCGCGGCGTCGATGGCGTAGAGCCGGTCGCGGTAGAGATAGACCGGGTCGTCCGACGGCGTCTCGGCGTAGCGCTGGGTGCAGGTCGTGAACTTCCACGGCCCGGCCCGAGGTAGTGCTCGCGCGGCACGGTCGCGAAGGCCTCGATCAGCCGCGGGTCGCGCGCGCCGGCGAAGGCGCAGACCATCTCGGCAAAGACGCGGCGGGCGGCGGCGAGGTCATGCGTCAAGCGAAGGCGTCCTTTCCCGTTTTGTCGGCTTTGTCCCCGGGCTGTTGACGTTCCCTATCGCCGCCGCAGGACCAGCGTCGTCATCCAGGTCTCCGCCGCGTGTTCGCCCGGCGCTTCTTCGTAGAATCGCTTCAGGCGGCGGTAGAACGTGTCCGCCAGGGCGTCAGCCGCGCGATCGTGTTTCGCGGCGGGGCCGAAAAGCTGATGCCGCAACGTCGTGCCGGCGAATCCCCGCAGATAGCCGACATAGCGTTCGGCGTAGCGGGCGGGGTCCGACAGGTCGTCGGCGAACGCGTCCTGCGGATTGACCGCCGGCTGATCGACGCGCAGGGCTTCGATCTCGAACGCGTCCCGCAGGCCGGGTTCGCGCTCGATCGGCCGGCGCAGCTCGTCCAATGAGCGGAACCAGCTCGGAAAGACGAAGTTGTCGAGCACCTCCCGATCGAGGAGACCGTCGGCGGCCATGCTTTCTGCCACGCGTTGCACGGCGCGGTACAAGGCGCGTGACGTGGCCGCGATGCCGCTCGGCTCGGCGGGGTCCGGGACGGCGCCGAGGCCGACGACGATGAGAAAGCCGTTCGGGCGCAGCTCCCGGGCCCGGTGGCGGAGAAAGGCGGTCCAGTCCGCTTCGGCGAGCGCGAACAATTCGGCGCGGGCGTCGTCGTCGAGCTGGGCGAACAGCACGGCGCCGGGTGTTTTCAGGCGTACGGGACGGCTCAGCCAGTGGGTCGCCGTGAAGCAGGTGCCAAGCGACACCGAGT
>CAZPFL010000038.1:0-29247 GCA_964585785.1 uncultured Rhodospirillaceae bacterium | reverse complement strand
GGCTTCGACAAGCCGATTCCGGTGCAGTATCTGATCTGGCTGTCGCGGGCGGTGCAGGGGGATTTCGGCGAATCGCTTCAGTCGCACCGGCCGGTCGTGGCCGAGCTGGTCCCGGCCTTGCACAACACGCTGCGCCTCGCCGTGTTCGCCGCCGTGCTGAGCCTCGTCGTCGCGGTGACCGCGGGCGGCATCGCCGCCTACCGGCAAGGCACCTGGATCGACAAGATCGTGACCTCCTTCGCGGTGACCGGAGTCAGCGTGCCGCATTACTGGGTTGCCATCGTCCTCGTCATCATTTTTGCCGTGCAGCTGGGAATCTTGCCGGCGATGGGCATGGGGACCGGCAGCTCGCGCGACTGGGCCTGGGACGCCGATCACATGCGGGCGCTCATCCTCCCGGTGATCGCGCTGTCGATGATCCCGACGGGCATCATGACGCGCACGACGCGGGCCTGCGTGCTGGAAGTACTGAGCCAGGATTTCGTCGACGGGCTGCGCGCGAAGGGACTGCCGCAACGGGCGATCTTGCGCCACGTGCTGAAAAACGCCGCGCCGACCGTGCTCGCCGTGGCCGGGCTGCAGTTCGGCCACCTTCTGGGCGGGTCCATCCTGATCGAGACGGTGTTCGTCTGGCCCGGCACCGGCTTCCTGCTGAATGAAGCGATCTTCAAGCGCGATCTGCCCGTTCTGCAGGGGACGATTCTCGTGCTGGCGATGTTCTTCGTCTTGCTGAACCTCGTCGCCGACATTCTCCAGACATGGCTCGACCCGCGGATCCGGAGGGGCTGAGCATGGCCGAAGCGAAACTCGCGATTTGCATCAAGGGGCCGCCGGGCGCGGACGCGCCCCACGAGCCGGTGCTGGAAATTCCGGTGGGAGAGCTGCAAAGGCGCGGATACTGGGCCACGGTCGGGATTCGTTTGTGCCGGGACAAGGTATCCGTCGCCTGCGCGGCCGTGCTCGTCCTCATCTTCCTGGCGTCGATCTTCGCGCCCCTGCTCGCGCCGCACGACCCGGCGGCCGGCAGCGTGTTCAGGCGCCTGGCCCCGGTCGGAACCGCGGGCTACCTGCTCGGCACGGACGAGCTCGGCCGGGATATGCTGTCGCGGCTTCTCTACGGCGGACGGGTGTCGCTGTTCGTCGGCCTGTTTCCCGTGCTGGGCGCGCTGATCATCGGCAGCACGGCCGGCATCGTCGCCGGTTATGTCGGCGGTAAGACGAACATGGCGATCATGCGCGTCATGGACGTCTTCTACGCCTTTCCGTCGGTCCTGTTGGCGGTCGCGATCTCGGGCGCGCTGGGCGGCGGCCTCGCCAACGTCCTGGTCTCGCTGACGCTGATCCTGATCCCGCCGATCGCACGCGTCGCCGAGAGCGTCGCGACCCAGATCCGTGCCTATGATTTCGTCGACGCGGCACGGGCCAGCGGCGCGCGAACGGGGCGCATCATCCGCGTCCATGTCCTCGGCAACGTGCTCGGCGCGATCTTCGTCTACGCGACGAGCCTGATCAGCTTCAGCATCATCGTCGCCTCGGGCCTCAGCTTTCTCGGTCTCGGCGTGTCCCCGCCCACCGCGGACTGGGGGCTGATGCTGAGCACGCTGCGCCAGGCGATCTGGACCAACCCTAGCGTTGCCGCCCTTCCAGGCGTCATGATTTTCATCACCTCGCTCTGCTTCAACCTGCTCAGCGACGGGTTGCGGAGCGCAATGGACATGCGGATTTGAGGCGCGGCGATTCCGCGTCGCTTGTAACGAAGGATGCTCGAAATGTCTGGAGTCGATAAGGCGTTACATTTTCTGACGATTTCCGAAGCCGCGAAACTCATCGAAAGCCGGGAGCTGTCGCCGGTGGAGCTGACCGAGGCGCTGCTGAAGCGGGTCGAAGCGCTCGAGCCGCAGCTCAACGCTTTCATCACGCTGACCGCGGACCGCGCGCTCGACGACGCGCGCAAGGCGGAAGACGCGATCATGGGCGGCAAATACCTCGGGCCGCTGCACGGCATTCCCTATGGGCTGAAGGACATTTACTGCACCAAGGGAATCCGGACGACCGGCCATTCGAAGGTCTGCGCCGAGTACGTGCCGGACTTCGACGCGACGACGGTGCGCAAGCTGGCCGAGGCGGGGGGCGTCCTGTTCGGCAAGCTGTCGACGCACGAGTTCGCGCATGGCGGCCCGTCCTTCGATCTGCCCTGGCCGCCCGCCAGAAACCCGTGGAAGCGCGAGCACGCCACGGGCGGTTCGTCGAGCGGCTCCGGCGCGGCGGTCGCCGCCGGCTTCCTCATGGGCGCGATGGGGTCCGACACCGGCGGCTCGATCCGCAACCCGGCGGCGCTCTGCGGCCTCGTCGGGCTGAAGCCGACCTATGGCCTCGTCAGCCGCTACGGCGTCTACGCAAATTCCTTTACCTATGATCACGCGGGGCCGCTGACCTGGTCGGTCGAGGATTGCGCCATCATGATGCAGGCGCTGGCCGGCCATGATCCGCTGGACCCGGCGAGCGCGCCCAACCCGGTGCCGAACTACCGTGCGGCGCTCACCGGCGACATCAAGGGGCTGCGCATCGGCGTGATCCGCCACCTCTATGAAGAGGACTGCACGGTCGCCCCCGCGGCGAAGGACGCGCTGGAGGCGGCCTATGACGTCCTGCGCTCGCTGGGCGCGGTGCTCGAAGACGTGCGCATCCGGCCGGCGCAGGACTATTACGACGTCAAGATCGTCTCGGCGGAATCCGAGCTTTACGCCGTGCACGAGGCGAACCTGCGCAAGCGCGCGGGCGATTTCGGCGAGGATTTCCTCGGCCGCTCGCTCGCCGCCATCTTCGTGCGCGGCTCGGACTACACCCAGGCGCTGCGCGAGCGGCGGAAGATGATCGCCGAGATGGCGCCGCTCTACGAAAAATACGACCTGTTCGTCACGGCGGGGCCCGGGCCGGCGCCGCGGCTGGATGCCTGGCGGACGATCCAGTTCTGGAAATCCGCGTCGCTGACGACGCCGTTCAACGTCACCGGCGGTCCCGCGCTCGTGCAGTGCATGGGCTACACGGAGGACGGGCTGCCGCTGTCGATGCAGCTTGTCGGCAAGCCGTTCGACGACGCGCTCGTCATGCGCGTCGCGCATGCCTACGAGAAGGCGACGCCGTGGCGCGGCCGCCGGCCGGCGCTCGATCCCGCCGCGGCCTTCTCGACGGCGCTGCCGCCGGTGCCCGAGCCGGAACCGGACGTGCTGTCGGAGACGGAGCGGGGCGAGATCGCGGCGGCCTGCCGCCGGGCCGGGCTCGCGCTCGACGAACGGGCGTTCCAGCAGCTCTGCGCGACGGCGCCCTACATCCAGGCAATGGTCGAGCGGCTGCGCCGCGAGCGGCCGTTCACCGAAGAACCCATGAACACGCACCGGTTTCCCGGCTGACGCCAACAGCCGGGTCAATAAGCGCTTTTGGGGAGAAAGCAGCGGCCAAGACCTGCGGCGGGAAAACGCCAAAACAGGAGACTCATATGACGACCTACTTTAAGCGAATGGCGGCGGGGATAGGCCTCGCCGTGGCGGTCTCGGCTGCTGCGACCGCCGCACAGGCCGGCGGAACGCTGACGCTGGGCATGACGGCGTCCGATATCCCGACCGCCACGGGCGCGCCCAATCAGGGCGGCGAGGGCATCCGGTGGATGGGCTTCACCATCTATGACTCGCTCTTGTACTGGAACCTGAACCAGAGCAAGACGATCCCGGTTCTCGTCCCGGCGCTGTCGAACAAATATTACCTGAACCCGAAGAACAACAAGGAATGGATCTTCGAGCTTCGCAAGGACGTCACCTTCCACGACGGCTCGAAGTTCACGGCCGACGCGGTGATCTGGAACCTGGACAAGATCTTCAAGGAATCCGCGCCGCAATACGACCTGACCCAGCGCCGCGCGGTGGCCTGGCGTCTCGCGGGAATCAAGACCTGGCGCAAGATCGACGACTACACGGTGGCGATCGGCGACAAATCGCCGAACTCGCTCATTCCCGAGCAGATCGTCTATCTCCACATGTCCAGCCCGAAGCACTGGAAGGACGTCGGCGGCTGGAAGGAGTTCGCCAAGCATCCCTCGGGCACGGGGCCGTTCAAGGTGGTCGAGATCGTGCCGCATGAGCGCGCCGTCCTGGTGCGGAACGACAAATACTGGGACAAGAAGCGGACGCCGAAGCTCGACAAGCTGATCCTCCTGCCGATGCCGGAGGCCAGCACGCGGACGGCGGCGATCCTCTCGGGCCAGGCCAATTTCATCGAGGCCCCGGCGCCCGACGCCATCCCACGCCTGAAGGCCGCGGGCATGCAGATCATCACGAATCCCTATCCGCATATCTGGCCCTACCTGCTGCGCGAAGTAGGCGAGAACACGCCGCTCGGCGACATCCGGATCCGCAAGGCGCTGAACCTTGCGATCGACCGCGACGCGGTGGTGCGGCTGCTGAACGGCCTGGCGGTGCCGGCGAAGGGGCATGTGCTGCCCGACAGCCCGTGGTTCGGCCATCCCAAATTCGATATCAAATACGATCCGGAGCAGGCGAAGGCGCTGCTCAAGGAAGCCGGCTACGGCCCCGGCAAGCCGCTCAAGCTGACCTTCATGATCTCGCCGTCCGGGTCCGGCCAGATGCAGCCCCTGCCGATGAACGAGCTGATCCAGCAGCAGCTCAAGAAGGTGAATGTCGATCTCAGCTTCGAGGTGACGGAATGGCAGGCGCTCCGGGCGCAGCGGGGCAAGGGACCGCTGGACGAGAAGGCCAAGGCGATCCAGGGGCTCAACAACAGCATGGGCACGTATGATCCCTACAGCGCCTTCGAGCGCTTCTTCAGCTGCGACCTGTTGCCGCCGAAAGGGCTGAATTGGGCCGGCGTCTGCGACAAGACGCTCCAGGCCATGCTGGAAAAGGTGAAGGTCACCTTCGATCATAAAGAGCAAGACGCGTTGCTGGCGAAGGTCCACGAATACGTCGTCGACCATGCGTATTGGCTGTGGGTGGTGCATGACGTGAACCCGCGGGCGCTGCGGCCCGAGGTGAAGGGGTTCACGCAGGCGAAGAGCTGGTATCAGGACCTGACCCAGATCTACATCCAGAAATAGCCGCGCTTTCACGCCGGCAACGGCATGCGACGAAGAATGGCCGCCCCGTCACGGGCGGCCATTCGCGTTTTCCGCCGGTTTTGGATGCGGGGTGACGCGATGCTAGCCTGAACGGACAAGCGCGACGGCGACCGTGCGGAACGGGGAGGAAGCGCATCATGGCGACGAACGACGCATGGCTGGCGCAGGTCCGGGAAGCGGCGATCGAGCCCGACCTGCCGATCTGCGACACGCACCATCACCTCTGGGATCACCGCGAGGGGCGGGTCGAGCGGCGCTACCTGATGGACGAGATCCAGCAGGACCTGCGGACCGGGCACAACATCGTCTCGTCGGTCTTCGTCGAATGCCGCGCCATGTACCGCGCCGACGGGCCCGAAGAGATGAAGCCCGTGGGCGAGGTCGAGTTCGTCAACGGCATCGCCGCGATGGCGGCCTCGGGACTCTACGGCCCGACGAAGGTCGCCGCCGGCATCATCGGCCATGCGGAGCTGCTGCAGGGCGCGCGCGTCAAGGGCGTGCTGGAAGCGCTGATCGCCGCCGCGCCCGGGCGTTTCCGGGGTATCCGCCGCACCGGCGCTTGGGACGCGGACCCGGCGATCGACCGCGGCCGCGGCGTGACCGGGCCGGGCCTCTACCGCGACACGACATTCCGCGAAGGCTTCGCCCAGCTCGCGCCGCTCGGCCTGATCTTCGAAGGCGTCTGCCGTCACCCGCAGCTGCCCGACTTCATCGACCTCGCGCGGGCCTTCCCGGACACGACGATGGTGCTGAACCATCTCGGCGGCGTCGCCGGCGTCGGCGTCTACGCCGGCCGGCGCGAGGCGATCTTCGCCGAATGGAAGACGCGCATTGTCGATCTGGCGGCCTGTCCGAACATCATCGTCAAGCTCGGCGGCATCAACATGGAATACGCCGGTTTCGGTTGGCACGAGAAGCCGAAGCCGCCGACCAGCGAAGCGCTCTGCGCGGCGACGCGGCGCTACTACGAGACCGCGATCGAGCATTTCGGGCCCGATCGCTGCATGTTCGAAAGCAACTTCCCCGTCGACAAGGTGAGCTGCAGCTATCCCGTGCTGTGGAATGCCTTCAAGCGCATGACAAAGGGCTATGCCGCGGGCGAGCGGGCCAAGCTGTTCCATGACACGGCCGTTCGGGTCTACCGGCTTTAGGCAGGCTCAGAACGCATAGTCGGCCAGGATCGTTTCCAGCGCGGTGGCGTCGATGCCGAGGTCCTTGAGCGACAGCGCGGCCGGACCGACCACGTTGTCGCGCCGCATCAGCGTGACCTGGGCATGCGTGAGCGGCGGGGCGGGAAAGACCGCGGCGAGCCCGGCCAGGATTTCCCAAAGGGCGAAGGGCAGGGGCAGCAGCAGCCGCTTCCGGTTCGTGCGGCGCAGGATGAGCTCGATCAGCGCGCGATAGCTGTAGACCTGCGGGCCGCCGAGCTCATAGGTCTTGCCCGGCGCATCGGGATGCCGGAGCGCGCGCAGCGCGGCCTCGGCGACGTCGCCGACGTAGACCGGCTGCAACTTCGTGTCGCCGCGGCCAAACAGCGGAATCACCGGGGCGCGGGCGGCGATCTGCGCCAGCGCGTTGACGAAGCGGTCGTCCGGGCCGAACAGGACGCTTGGCCGCAGGATCGTGGCGCGCGGAAAGACGTCTTGGACGACCAGCTCGCCCTTCGCGCGCACGCGGACGTAGCTCGATGGGGAATAGAGATCGGCGCCGATGCCGGAGATATGCACGAACCGGCCGAGGCCTTGCGTCGCGGCCTGGTGGGCGACGTTGAGCGCGCCGATCTCGTGCACGGCTTCGAAGGTTTCCGCGCCATGCTCGACGTAGAGCCCGACCGCATTGACCGCGGCGTCCGATCCCTCCAGCGCGAGCGCGACCGAGGTCTCGTCGCGAACATCGGCGTAGACCGGCTGGATGTCGCCACTTTGAGTCCGCCGCGCTTCGAAGGCGGTATCCTCAGGATGCCGGGCGGCCGCACGGACCGAAATCCCTTCGGCCAGGAGCCGCCTCGTGATCGCGCGCCCGAGGAATCCCGTGCCACCGAAGATCGTCACGCAGCGGATTTGCGTCTCCGCTGACATGCGCTTCCTCCCTGCGCAAGCTTAGCGCGTTTGGCGCGTCTCTTAAATCGTTCGATGGCGCGCAGCCGGCGGTTTGCGGCGGAAAGCCGTGCTCCGCCGCGCGGGCGCCTGCCCTAGAACAGCCGGAAGGAATAATCGCCCGTAAAGACGACCTCGGGGCTCTCCTCGCTGCCGATCTTGCCGCTCGTCCGATGCGGCGCGAAGCTCAGCCCGAAACCCGGAATGTTGTTGCGCGGGTCCTTGAACACCTTGGGCGAGAAGGAGATGGCGACGCCGATATCCGCATCCCGTTTGCACGACTTGCGTGCGCGCTGGGGCAGTTTGTCCGCAGTGTCCTTGATGCATTCCAGCCTTGCCAGCTGGGCGCGGTAACGGCCGAACAGGTCATTGAACCGCGCGATGTCGAAGCCGAGCTCCAGTCCGAGCTCCTCGATCTTCGTGAATTTGTCGAGGCCGCCCTCCTCAAAGGCCGAATGCGGGAAGATCATGATGCCGAATTCCCGGTGCACCTCGGCGCCGGCTCCCTTCGTCCCCGGCTTCGTCGCGGCGATCGTGGGCCCGAGGCTCAAATAGACCCGGCTCTCGTCGCGGAGATTGGTGACGATTTGGATCGTGATGGCGCCGCCGTAGCTGAGCGGACCGTTTTGCTTCACCAGGGCCGCAGAGCCGGAAACCACGTAGAGGAGCTGCTTTCGCTCGTCGGCGCGTTCGCGCGCCTCCGCACGGCCGATCGGGAAACCGTCGAACAGGCTTGCCCGCTTGATCGCGAAGTCGCGCCGGAGCCCCGCGGCGATCAAGGCGTCACTGATGCGCCTGGCGTTGCCGCTGCAGACCACATTCGGGTTCATGACCACGCTGGCCAGCTTTTCCGTGCCCTGCGTCGCGATGCGCTCGAGCTCCGCCATCACCTGCTGGTAGCGCGGATCGCTGAGCGGGAGCTTGGCGAGCACGTCCCGCAGCGCCTTCGGCGAGCGAATATCCGGCACGACGCCGCTCAGCATCTTCTGGATCGGCGCGGTGACAGGGGCGGTGAGCTTGTCGACGCCGTCCTGGAACTTCTCCATGGCCGCCGCGCCGTCGCGGATCGCCGCGACCGCCTTCTTGCACATCGCCGTGCCATCGACCGAGAAAATCTGCCCGAAGGTCCGCGCGCAGGCGCCGTTGCTGGTGACGGGATTGATCGTGCGAAACGGATGCGACGCGGGGCAGGACCAGCATTCGCCGCCGCCGCGGAGGTCGAAGAAGGTGCCTTTCGGGCATCCGAACTTGCTCACATAGCGTGCGCTGTAGTCGATGGCCGGGTGCTTCAGCTCGCAAGCGTTGCCCGCGGTAACCGGAAAGATCGTGCGGTTGTATCCGCGTGGGCAGCTCCAATACTCGCCGCCGCCGCGCAGGTCGTAGAAGGCGTCATTCGGTTTCGGGTTGTGGACCTTGCCGAGGTACTGGGCGTGCGACAGCTTCTCGCCGAGGATGTTTTTCGTCGCGCAGGCGCGCCGATCGGTCACGGCGTAGAGGGTCCGGCGCGGCCGGTTCTTCGGGCATCGCCACCATTCGCCGCCCTTGCGCGGATCGTAGAAAGCGTCCCTCGGCTTGGGCGTCTTCGCCTTGCCGCGGAAGGCAGCCTTGCTCCAGCTGCTCCAGCCCGGCTTCTTGCAGGCGTTGCTGTTGGTGACCGGAAAGATCGTGCGGTGCGTGCCTTGCGGGCAGGACCAGCATTCGCCGCCCTTGCGCGGGTCGAAGAAGCTTCCGCTGGGACAGAACGGCCGGACGCTGGACTTGGTGGCCTTGGCGAAATCGGCCTTCGCCGGCTGCGCCATCGCCGCGCCGAGCAGAAAGACCGAGACAAGCGTCACAACCCAGCGCTGAAGCGGCATCATCTTCTCCCCAAGACGTGTGCGTGTACCGACGAAACCCTTTGCACTCCCTCATACCATATCGGCCGTGAAACAAACCTGGATTTATCGACTTAGGATGTTTTTTCGATCGGCGGATGCGATCGGTCGCCCGAATCCCGGCCGCACTTGATCCGATCGCGGCGGAGCGGCGATGCTGATGGGACACGCATCACGCAAGGATGAGAAGGACGGGACGCATGAAGGCGGGATTCATCGGGACGGGGAGCATGGGGCTGCCGCTGGCGGCCAATCTGCTGGATCAGGAGAAATCGCTGGTCGCCTTCGACATCCGGGCGGAAGCGACGAAGCCGCTGGCGGCCAAGCAGGCGCGCGTCGCCGGCTCGCCGGCCGAGGTCGCGGACGAGGCGGACGTCGTCTTCGCCTGCATGCCGAGCGTCGCGAGCTTCCACGCGGTCGTCTCCGGCGCCGACGGGATCGTGCACGGCAAGCGGATGAAGACCTTCGTCAATCTCGGGACGATGGGCACCGACGCCGTCACCGCGGTCGAGAAAGCCTTGGCAGAGAAGGGCGTCGGCATGCTCGATTCCCCGATCACCGGCGGCGTCGCGCGGGCGCAGAACGCGGACATCACGGTGATCACCTCGGGGCCGAAAGCGGTCTACGACCGGGTCGAGCCGCTGCTCAAGGCCTTCGCGCGCGACATCCACTATGTCGGCGACAAGGTCGGGCAGGCGCAGCTCACCAAGATCTGCAACAACATCATGTCCTTCACCAACCTCATGATCGGGCTGGAGGCGCTGGTCATGGCGGCGAAGGGCGGCGTCGACCCGGAGAAGGCGCTGGCGGTGTTCAATTCGGGCACCGGGCAGAACAGCGCGACGCTGACGAAGATTCCGAACTTCATCATGAACCGGAAGTTCGACATGCAAGCGCCTCTCTATATTAATGAAAAGGACACGCATCTTTGGCAGATGGAGGCCGACCGCCTGGAAGTGCCGCAGAACGTGGCGAGCGCGACCTATCTCACCTTGCAGCAGGCGCTCGCCATGGGGCTGCGCCACGGCGACATGAGTGAGATGGTCAAGGTCGTCGAGCGCAACGCCGGCTTCCAGCTGCCGAAAACGCGCGATTGAGAAAAGGAAGGAGAGGCGAATGGGGCTGCCCGAGGAGACCGGCTATGCCGGCTGGATCATCACGACCGTCGCGGGAACCGGCGACGCCGGCTATGCCGGGGACGGCGGCCCGGCCGCGAAGGCCATGCTCAACAACCCGTTCGATCTCGTCTTCGACGCGGCGGGCAACCTGGTCTTCTCCGACACCTACAATCACTGCATCCGGCGTATCGACGCGCGGTCGGGCGCGATCGAGACGGTGGCCGGCTGTGTCGAGGCGGGCTACGCGGGCGACGGCGGGCCGGGCCTGACGGCTCGCTTCAACCAGCCCTACGGCGTGGCCGTCGGGCGGGACGGCGCGATCTACACCGCCGACCGGCTGAACGCGGTGGTGCGGCGGATCGACGGCATGACCGGTTTCGTCACGACCTTCGCGGGCAACGGCGCCAAGGGCTTCTCCGGCGACGGCGGCCCGGCGGCGCGGGCCGGCATGGTCGAGCCGAACGGGCTCGCCTTTTCCCGCGACGGCGCGCGGCTCTTCATAGCCGACGTCGCCGACAACCGGGTGCGCGCGGTGGATCTCGCGAGCGGCGTCATTACGACCTTCGCCGGCACCGGCGCGGCCGCGCATGACGGCGACGGCGGGCCGGCATCGGCGGCCGCCATCTTCGGCGCCCGCGCGGTCGCGTCGCGCGCCGGGGATGACGGGGTTTACATCCTCGAGCGCCAGGGCAGCTCGCTCCGCCTCGTCGCGCCGGACGGGACGATATCCACCGTCGCCAGCACGGGCGAGAAGGGCTATGGCGGCGACGGCGGGCCGGCGGCCGCGGCGATCTTCGACCGGCCGAAGGAGATGGCGCTCGACCGCGACGGCAACGCGTTGATCGTCGATACCGAGAACCACGTCATCCGCCTGATCGACTGGCGCGCGGACCGGGTCAGCACGATCGCCGGCACCAGCGAGCACGGCTTTACCCGCGACGGCGTCCCCGCGGTTCAGTCCTCGCTCGCGCGGCCGCACGGCGTGGCCGTCGGGCCGGACGGCGCGGTCTATATCGGCGACACGGAGAACAACCGCATTCGCAAGGTCGCGCCGCGGGGACGATAGGCGCGCCCTGCTGTCGCGTGTAGCTCGGTATACGCCTCGGCGCTGAGAGTCCGTGATTGCCCGAGGTGTCGAGCAGGTTTCCCAACGCAAAACAGATCTGACTGTGCGGAACGCTGCGCCCGTCGGTGGATGCCACGCATAAAGCGCGGCATGACGCTCCCTATTGAAAATAAACAATGCCGTCACCCCACGGTTTATCCGTGGGGTCCATGTGAACGGAACCGCGCATCAAGTCGGAGCCAATTCGGACAGCCGCGGGTCATGCCCCGCATGACGTCTTTGTGTTGTTGCCCCCGCGAACCCATATCGGACCGCGATTTGCCGCTGAGGTCCGGAACGCATACGATGATTTCCATAACCCGCAATCAACCGGGGAGTGTCGTGGCATGCATTTCGGGATGTTCATGGAATTCGGTGTCCGTGAAGGCGGCGATTCGGCCCGCGCCTTCGCCGAGGGATTCGATCTGGTCGATGCGGCCGAGGCCTGGGGCCTCGACTGCGCTTGGCTCGCGGAGTTCCACTTCAATCCGGAGCGCTCGGTGCTGTCCTCGCCCATGCTCACCATGACGGCGATCGCCAGCCGGACCAAGCGGATGCGCGTCGGCAGCGCGGTCTATGTCCTGCCGCTCGCCAACTCGCCGCTCCGCATTGCCGAGGAGGTTGCGACGCTCGACCAGATTTCCGGGGGCCGTTTCGACTTCGGCATCGGGCGGAGCGGCTTCGAGCGATCGTACCGGGCCTACGGCATCGACTATGGCGAAAGCCAGGCGCGGTTCGACGAGGCGCTGGATATCCTCCGGCGCGCCTGGGCCGGCGGCAAGTTCTCCTACGAGGGCAAATACTACAAGGTAACGGATGCCGAGGTGATGCCGGCCCCCGTGCAGAAGCCGGGCCCGCCGATGCGGATGGCGGCGACCTCCGCCGCGACGTTCGAGAAGGTCGCGCGCGAGGGCCTGCCGGTTTTCGTCGGCCTGCGCGGCGACGGCCTGTCCTTCCTGGCGGAGAGCTTGGGCAACTACCGGAGCGCCTGGAAGGCGAACGGCCATCCGGGCGAGGGCAGCGCCTATCTCCGCGTCCCGGCCTATGTCGGCGCGGACGAGCGCGACGGCTACGACACGCCGCGCGCCGGCATCGAGTATTACTTCGCCCGCCAGGCGCGCATGTTGACGGCCCGGCACGAAACGGGGCGCGAAGGCATCGCCGAGGCGCTGGCCGCGCTGGACTATGACGAGATCCGCGCCTCGCGCGTCGCCTTCGGCTCGGCCGAGCAGGTCATCGACCGCTTCAAGGAATTTCGCGACGTGCTCGGCATCGACGGCTTCGTGCTGGAACTCAACGCGGGCGGCATGCTGAGCGCGGATGCGGTCAAGGCCAGCCTCGACCGCCTTTGCCACGACGTCATGCCGGCCTTCCGCTGAGGGGCGTCGGCGTCGGTTGACGTTGGGGACCTACGCGGCGACGGGCAGGCGGTCCGAGAGCCGTCCCGCGAAATAGGGCATGACCTCGCGCGCGAAGGTGCGGGCCGCCTCCGCATGCGGATAGCCCGACAGGCAGAAGCTGGTGCAGCCGGCCGCGACGAACTCGTCCAGCGTCGCGGCGATCTGCTTCGGCGTGCCGACGACGGCGATGCCGGCGCCCGCGCGCACCATCGAGATGCCGGTCCAGAGATGGGGATGGATCTTCATCTCCGACCCCGACTCTTCGAGAAGCTGCCAGACGCGCTGGTTGGCTTCCGAGGTGCGTCGGATGCCCTCGGCCGCGGAGACGCCGCTGCGCATGTTGGCGAGCTTGAAGCGCGTGGCGCCGGCGATCAGGCGATGCGCGTTGTCCCAGGCCGCATCCTCGGTCTCGCCGCAGACGATCTGCAGGCGCATGCCGAATTGCAGCGCGTCCGCGCGCCCGTATTTCGCGGCGAGCGTCCGCATGTCCTTGATCTTGGTCGCGATGACCTCGGGCTTGTCGCCCCAGAAGAGATGCACGGTCGAATGCTTGGCCGAGATCTCCGCCGCCTGCGCCGAGCCGCCGCCGAGGAAGAAGGGCGGGTGGGGCTGCTGCAGCGGCTTCGGATCGATCACCGCGTTGACCTGGTAATGCTTGCCCTCGAAGCCGATCGGCGTCTTGGACGACCACAGCCGCTTCATGATCGCGACTTCCTCGTCCATCTTCTCGTAGCGGACCTGCTTGGTGTCCGGCAGGCCGTCGGCCCGGGTGTCGTCGTCGTTGATGCCGGCGATCAGGTTGATGCAGAGCCGCCCGCCGGAGATCTGGTCCAGCGTCGCGAACATCTTGGCCGAGAGGGTCGGGTTGCAATAGCCCGAGCGGAGCGCGATCAGCGGCGCCAGGTTGCGCGTCTTCGCGACGTAGTAGGAGGCCAGCACGGTCGCTTCCCAGCAGACCGCGTTCACCGGCATCAGCATGTATTTGAAGCCGCCGGTGTCGACCGCCTCGACCACCTCGTCGAACAGCTCACGGCTCGGCGCGATGCGCGCTTTCGGGTCGGCGAGGCAGGTGCTGTCGCCGCTGGTCGGCAGGAACCAGCCGAAGGTCAGCGGGGCATTGGACATGGCGGTCTCCGGGCTAGGGTCTTCGGGGCGGCCGGCATCGGGACGATGTTCCGGCCCTGCACCCGATCGCCTCTAGGCTAGCCGGAGGCCCGGACGCGCGCAAATGCGGGCCGCGCGGGGCCTAGCGCGGGCCGGCTATCGTCCGCCGAGGATGCCTTCTTCCTGGGCCTTGATCTGCAGCGCCAGGTATTTCGAGTAGATGCGGCATTGCGGGAGGCTGCCGGCCATGAACCACAGGCCGTTCTGCGCCGTGCGCTTCCACATGTTGGCCATCTCGCCGTCCTCGCCGATGCCCCAGATCGGGCCGACCTTCTCGGCGATTTTCTCGCCCAGTACGCGGCGCACCAGTTCCTGCTGCATGTAGTAGCCGGTCGCCAGCACGATCAGGTCGGCCGGGAAGACCGTTCCGTCCTTCAGCAGCGCCCCGTCTTTCACGAACCGGTCGATCCGGTCGTACTGCAGCAGGCCGACCTTGCCGTCGATGATGAGCTGCGCGCAGCCGGCGTCGAGGTAGTAGCCGCCGCCGCGCCGCCGGTATTTCATCTGATGGCCGGTCTCGTCCTCGCCGATGTCGAACTGGAAACCCTTCGCCTTCAGCCCGGCGATGGTGTCCTTGTCGAATTCGACCATGCGCTTCACGGCCATCTGATAGCCCTTGATGATCAGCGGATAGGTCCCCGTTGCCGCGATCAGGTCGGTGTCCTCGAGCGGCATGCCCTCTTCATAGAGCGCGTAGTTCAGCGCGGCGCTGGGATCGATGCTGACCACCGTGGTCGAGCCGCGCTGCACGATCGTGGTTTTCGCGCCGTGGCTGCAGAGGTCCTGGGCGATGTCGTGACCGCTCGTGCCCGTACCGATGACGAGCGCGTTCTTGCCTTTCCAGGCCGAGCCGTCGTCAAAACCCTCCGAATGGACGACCGTGCCGGCAAAGTCGTCGAGGCCGGGCAGCTTCGGCACGTAGGGGATGCCGCTCACGCCGTTGGCGAAGACGATGTGACGCGGATGGAGCGTCCGCTCGCTGCCGTCCGGCCGCTGCACCACGGCGGTCCATCGTTTCGCGGCCTCGTCATACGAGCCACGCACGAATGCCGTGCCGGTCCAGAAATTGATTTCCATCGCGCCGGCGTAATATTCGAACCAGTTCGCCAGCATGTCCTTCGGGATGTATTTCGGCCAGGTCGGCGGGAAGGGCATGTAGGGCAGATGGTTGACGCGGATATGGTTGTGCAGCGCCAGCGAGTGGTAGCGCAGGCGCCAGCAGTCGCCGATGCGCGGCAGTTTATCGACGACGAGCGTGTCGACGTCGAGCTGGTTGAGCCGCGCGGCGATGCCGAGACCGGCCTGACCGCCGCCGACCACGAGGACGGTGGGCTCGCGGTCCTCATACGCCTCCTGCCGGATGCGACGGTCGAGCCAGTTCTCGCCGCCGAAATTGCGCGAGTAGGCTTCGCCGGCCGGTCGCCGGTCGCCGACATGCTCCTCGTATCCTTTCAGTTCCTCCAGCGTGGTCAGGAAGACCCAGGCGCGCGGGGCGCTGCCATCGGCTTCCGGCATGAGCCGCACCACGCCGTTGCCGCGGCCGATTTTCGTCTCGAACTCGAAGAGCGCTTCGATCACGTCGTTGCCGAGCCGCTTGCGCCCGTGCGGCGGGGTCCGCCCGGCCGCGAGCTTGAAGCCGCTCGCGCCGGTCGTCTTCTGTGCCGCGACGAGCGCCTCCGCGATCTCGTCGGCGCCCCGCTTCGGCGTGATGTGCCAGGTGAAGGCAAGCAGGTCGCGCCAATGGCTGTCCGGCACGAACAGCGCCGCCAGCGCCGCCTTGTCCCCCGCCTTGAGCGCCGCCTCGAAGGCGGCGAGCCAGCGCGCCACGCGCCGTTCCGCGCTTGCGGCCGGTCGTTCGCTCACGGCGGCGGTGTTGACATCGTCCATGGGGGCTCCTTTTGCGCTGGCTGCGGTGGGCTAACGGGTTCTATACCGGCGCGCGAAACGCCGGCGCCCTGAATCAAGGGTCGGAGGGCCATCCCTGTCAAGTTGGGCCCGGGAAGGGGCCGCCGTCGCTCAAACCGGCGGGCGGCGCGAGCGCCAGTCGGTCGCCTGCTCGTAGGCCCAGCCGATGCGGAGCGCCATCGCCTCGTCATAGCCGTCGCAGACGATGTGCAGCGAGGTCGGCAGGCCGCCGGCGGTGAAGCCGTTCGGGATCGCCAGCGCGCAGCGGTCGAGGATGTTCACCGTGCGGGTGAAGAGAGCCGGGCTCGTCGACTGGTCGATGCTCTCGATCGGCGGCGCCGGGTTCGCCGTAGTCGGTGTCAACAACGCGTCGTAACCGTCGAGCGCGGCGGAAAATTCGCGTTTCACGCCCTCTCGCTTCTTGAGCGTGTCGAGATAGGTCCGGACCGTCATCTCGCGGCCGCGCCAGATGCGGGGCCGCACGTCCTCGTCGATCGGCAGCGACAGGTCGTCGACCAGGTCGCCGACAAAGTGATAGCCCTCCGCGCCGATGATGTCGCCCGCCAGATCGGCCATCGCGGCGAAGGGAAGGGGCAGCGCGATCTCCTCAGCCTTGGCGCCGAGGCGGCGCAGCGTTTCGACCGATGCGTCGAAGGCGGCAAGCACTTCCGGATCGACCCCGTCGCGCGCGCTCGCCGGCATGATCGCGAGCCTGAGTCCGGCGACGCCGCGCTTCATGGTCGGCAGCGGGTCCGCGGCGGCAATGCCGCGGGTCATCGCGTCCTTCGGGTCCGGTCCCTGCATCGCGTTGTAGAGCAGCGCCGCGTCCTCGACCGAGCGCGCCATCGGCCCCGGCGTGTCGAGCGTGCTCGCCAGCGGCAGCACGCCGAAGCAGCTCACGCGCCCGACGGTCGTCTTCAAACCCGTGAGGCCGCACCAGGAGGACGGCAGCCGCACCGACCCGCCGGTGTCCGTGCCGATGCCCCAGGGCGCCAGCCCCGCCGACACCGCGACGCCGGTGCCGGAGCTCGACCCGCCGGGCGCGCGGTGGACCTTCGGGTCCCAGGGGTTGCGCGGCGTGCCCATATGCTGGTTCGTGCCCCAGCCGCCCATGGCGAACTCGACCGAATGGGTCTTGCCGATCACGATCATGCCCGCGGCGATCAGCTTCTTCGCGAGCGTCGCGGTGACGGGCGAGATGCGGTCCTTCAGCGCGTAGGAGCCGCCCGTCGTGACGCGGCCTTCGAGATCGATGATATCCTTGAGCGCGATCGGGACGCCGTGCAACGGCCCCACCGCGTGGCCCGCCTTGATCGCGCCTTCCGCCGCCTTTGCGGCAAGCCGAGCGTCATCCGCATAGACGGTGACGAAGGCGTGCAGCGTCTCGTCATGCGCCTCGATGCGCTCCAGCAGCGCGTCGACCAGATCGACCGGAGACAGCTTGCCCCGCCGGATCGCGGCGGCGAGTTCGTAAACGGGGCTGAAGGCGAGATCGAGATCGGGCATGACGCGGCGCTTTCGGTCGGGGTTGCGATGGTGCTGGATGAAGCCGGCCAAGTGTGCGGCCAAGCGGCCGGATGCGCAACGGGCCAATCGCAGTGCTGCAAGAGCGCCGTGTGTCCTTCGACAGGCTCAGGATGAGGTGGATTTCTTCATGGCATTAAGGAAAGCCTCATGCTGAGCTTGTCGAAGCACGCACCATGCCTGTCCCAGCCCGGAGCTGCCCGCCGTTTGAGTCCGGCGGAAGCGCGGTGATAGCGTAAGGGGCGGCCGCGCGCCGGCGGCGCTTTCCACGCGAGACGAGCAGGACGGACAGCATGCCAAGCCCTTCGCCATCGGACACCCCACGCTTCGGCGGGGTCACGCGCCGGCTCGCCGCCTTCGCGCGCGCGACGCGCTGGCAGGACATCCCCGAGGCGGCGCGGCATGAGGCGAAGCGCTCGTTGCTCAACGGCATCGCCACCGCGCTCGGCGGCTGCCGCGAGCCGGCGATCGACAAGAGCCTCGCGGCGCTGCAGCGCTTCTCCGGCGGCGCGACCTGCGGTCTGATCGGGCGGCGCGAGCGCTGCGACATGCTGCTCGCGGCCTTCGTCAACGCGATGAGCGCCAACATCTTCGACTTCGACGACACGCATCCCGCGACGGTGATCCATCCGACCGCGCCGGTCGCGCCCGCGCTGTTCGCCTTCGCCGAGACCGAGCGGCGGGACGGGGCGGCGCTGCTGCGCGCGTTCATCCTCGGCGGCGAGATCGAATGCCGGTTGGGCAACGCGGTCTCGCCCTATCACTACGCGCGCGGCTGGCACATCACCTCGACCTGCGGGGTGTTCGGCGCGGCGGTCGGGGTCGGCGCGCTGCTCGGGCTTTCCGAGGAACAGTTCGGCTGGGCGCTGGGCAACGCGTCGGCGCAGGCGGCGGGGCTGGTGGAAACGCTCGGCACCATGTCCAAGAGCATCAGCGTCGGCAACGCGGCGCGCAACGGCATGACCTCGGCGCTGCTGGCGGCCGAGGACTTCTCGGGCCCGGCGAAGCCGCTCGAAGGGCAGCGCGGCTTCCTGCCGGTCTACGCGGACGCGCCGCGGCTCGAGGAACTGACCGACGGGCTCGGCGAGACCTGGGAGATCGCCAAGAACACCTACAAGCCCTATCCGGTCGGCGTGGTGCTGAACCCCGTCATGGAGGCCTGCCTCGACCTGCACCGCAAGGGCGCCGTCGCGATCGAGGACGTGGCCGAGGTCGAGCTGACGGGCAATCCCTTCCTGCGTCAGCGCACCGACCGGCCCGACGTCGCGACGGGCCGCGAATCCCAGGTCAGCGCGCAGCACGCGATCGCCATCGCGCTCCGGCGCGGCCGCGCGGGCGTGGCCGAGTTCAGCGACGACGCGGTGGCGGAGACGGCGCGCGACGGCATCCGTCCGCCCGTGCGCTTCGTCGACGACGACGGCTATGACATCGAGAGCGTGCGCATGGTGATTCGCACCCGCCAGGGCGCGGTCCACACGGTCGAGATCAAGGACACGCGCGGCGGCTCGCGCAAGCCCATGAGCGACGCGGACCTGGAAGAGAAGCTGGCGATGCTGGCCGAGTACGGCGGCTTCGGCCGGGACACGGCGCCGCTGGCCGAGGCGATCTGGTCGCTCGACACCGCGCCGGACGCGGGCGGGGTCATGGCGCTCTGCACGCAAGCCTGAGCAGGGAGGACGGAACATGGCGACGAACGACGCATGGCTGGCGGAGGTCCGGGAAGACGCGCTCGAACCCGATCTGCCGATCTGCGACCCGCATCATCACCTCTGGGACAAGCGGGAAGGGCGGGTCGAACGTCGCTACATGCTGGACGAGATCCTGCGTGACATCGCGAGCGGCCATAACGTCGTCTCCACCGTTTTCATCGAGCATCTCGCCATGTTCCGCGCCGACGGGCCGGACGAGATGAAATATGTCGGCGAGGTCGAGTTCGCGAACGGCATCGCGGCGATGGCGGCGTCGGGTCTCTACGGCAAGACGCGGGTCGCGGCCGGCATCGTCGGTTACGCGGATCTCGCGAGCGGCTCCCGGGTGCGGGCGGTGATCGAGGCGGAGATGGCCGCCGCGCGCGACCGCTTCCGCGGCATCCGCTGCACCGGCGCCTGGGACCCGAACCCGCATGTCGCGCGCGCCGCCGCGCCGGGGCTCTATCTCGACGCCAAATTCCGCGAAGGCTTCCGGGAGCTCGACGCGCTCGGGCTCAGCTTCGACGTGACCTGCCGCTTCCACCAGATCCCCGACTGCATCGATCTGGCGCGCGCCTTTCCGGACACGACGATGATCCTCAACCATCTCGGCGGCATCGTCGGCATTGGCGAGTATGCCGGGCGGCAGGACGAGATCTTCCGGACCTGGCGGGAGAGCATGGCCGCGCTGGCGACCTGCCCGAACGTCGTCGTCAAGCTGGGCGGGCTCGCCATGGACTACACCGGCTTCGGCTGGCACGAGCGCCCGAAGCCGCCGACGAGCCGGGAGCTGTGCGACGCGACGCGGCGTTATTACGAAAGCGCGATCGAGCAGTTCGGCGCCGACCGCTGCATGTTCGAAAGCAACTTCCCGGTCGACAAGATCGGCTGCAGCTACGGCGTGCTGTGGAATTCCTTCAAGCGCATCACCGAAGGCTGGTCGGCGAGTGAGAAGGCCAAGCTCTATCACGACACCGCCGTGCGGGTGTACCGTCTGGCATAGCGCGCCGGCATACACGGCGCTGCCGTGGACCTTCCAATCCGTCGCATGACACGCTAAAGCCCTAAGGCGTTAGAATGAGGCAGGCTCTGTGTGAGGCGTGCCGCGCGGCCGGCTTCATGCAGGGCGTGTCGGGGAGGTTACGGTAGGGCGGACAAATGGTTGCAAAGAAGAAGCGATTGATCGCCGTGGTCGGCGCCCTTGTGATCGTGGCGGCGGGCGGCATTGGCCTTTTCTATTTCTGGCGATCGGAGCATGCGACCTCCGGGGCGCTTGTGCTCTACGGCAATGTCGATATTCGCGAGGCCGATCTCGCCTTCAATGTGGCGGGACGGGTCGAGTCCATGCTGGTCGAAGAAGGCGACGCGGTCACCAAGGGCCAGCTTCTGGCGAAGCTCGAGCCCGAGACCTTCCAGGCGGAGGCCGACGCCGCGGAGGGACAGGTCGCCGCCCAGCGCGCGGCGCTCAATCGCCTGCTCGCCGGCAGCCGCCCGGAAGAGATCAAGGAGGCGCGGGCGAATGTCGAGGCCATTTCGGCCGATCTCGTGGATGCCCAGGCGACCTTGCGGCGCACGGAGAAGCTGGCCAAGACCCAGGTCGCGGCCCTGCAGAAGCTCGATCAGGACCGCGCCCGCGTCAAAAGCCTTGAAGCGCAGCTCGATGCCGCCCAGCAGCGGCTGTCGCTGGCGATTCAGGGCCCGCGCAGCGAGGATATCGCGGCGGCGCGGGCCGAGCTGCAGGTGCGGCAGGCGGAGCTGACGCTCGCGCTCCAGCGCCTGAGCTACACCAAGCTCTCCGCCCCCGAGGGCGGGGTGATCAAGACCCGGATCGTCGAGCCCGGCGCGGTCGTGCTCGCCCAAGCGCCGGTCTACACGCTGGCGCTCGCGAGTCCGCTGTGGGTGCGCACCTATGTTCCGGAGCCGTATCTGGGGGATATCCATGCCGGCATGAAAGCGCAGGTCTTCACCGATTCCGCGCCGGGGAAAGCCTATGACGGCTGGGTCGGGTTCATCTCGCCGGTCGCGGAGTTCACCCCGAAGACCGTGGAGACGCCGGAAATCCGGACCAGCCTGGTCTATCGCCTCCGCGTCTACGTCAAGGATCCTGACCACGGCCTGCGCCAGGGGATGCCCGTCACCGTCCGGCTGCAGCTCGCGCCGGCGGGGGAGACGCCGAAGACGGGCAGTTCGAGCGACGGCGGCACCACGGACGGTGGCACGGGCGGACCGCATTCGTGATGGAGCCCGTCGTCGTCCTGCGAGACGTGGTGAAGCGGTTTCGCACGGCCCAGCGGACGATTACCGCGCTGGAAGGGCTTTCCGCCGAGATCGAGGCGGGCCGGATCACCGGCCTCGTCGGCCCGGATGGCGCCGGGAAGACGACTCTGATGCGGCTGCTGACCGGGCTCCTCAAGCCGGAGTCGGGCTCGATCCATGTCCTCGGCATCGATGCGGCGGCCGAGGCGCAGCGCATCCAGTCGAACATCTGCTACATGCCGCAACGCTTTGGACTTTATGAAGATCTCAGCGTTGCTGAAAACCTCGCGCTCTACGCCGATCTGCAGGGGCTGGTCGGGCCCGCGCGCAAGACGCGGTTCGACCAGCTGATGGCGTTCACCGGCCTCGGGCCGTTCCGGTCGCGCCTGGCCGGGCGCCTGTCCGGCGGTATGAAGCAGAAGCTGGGGCTCGCCTGCACGCTGGTCCGGCCGCCGCGCCTGCTGCTGCTCGACGAGCCGAGCGTCGGGGTCGACCCGGTCTCGCGGCGCGAGCTCTGGTCCATCGTCCATTCCCTGGTCGACCAAGGCATCACGGTGCTTTGGGCGACGGCGTATCTGGACGAAGCGGAGCGCTGCGACGCGGTGCTGCTCCTGAACGAAGGGCGGCTTCTCGTGTCGGGAAAGCCCGAAAGCTTCGCGGAGCGCCTCAAAGGCCGGACTTTCGCGGTGCGCGCCGCGAGCGGCGACCGGCGCGCGGTGCTTCGCGAAGTCCTCGGGCTGCCGCATGTCGTCGACGCCATCATCAAGGGCCGCGACGTCCGGGTGCTGGTCTCGGCCGAGGCGGACCCGTCTTATCTCGCGCATTGCTGCAGCGACCTGACGGCGGGCGGCGCGACCGTCGAAGCAGTCGATCCCGTGTTCGAAGACGCGTTCATATCCTTGCTCAAGGAATCGGATCAGCAGGCTGGTCAGCAGGCCGGCGGGACGCCGCTGGCCGCGACGGTGAGCGAGCCGACGCCCGCTGCGGGCGGAAACGGACCGGAAGCGGTCATCGAGGTGGCCGGGCTGGTGCGCAAGTTCGGCGATTTCACCGCGGTCGACAACATCGCGTTCAAGGCCACCCGGGGCGAGATCTTCGGCCTGCTGGGCCCGAACGGCGCCGGCAAGTCGACCACCTTCAAGATGCTGTGCGGCCTGCTGCCGCCGACCGACGGCAAGGCGCTGGTGCTCGGGATCGATCTGCGCCGCGCTTCGGCGGTGGCGCGCGGCCGCATCGGCTACATGGCGCAGAAGTTCTCGCTCTACGGCAATATGAGCGTGCTTCAGAACCTCCGCTTTTTCGCCAGCGCCTACGGGTTGGAAGGCCCGGCGCGCGAGCGCCGGATCGAGGCGGAGATCAGCGAATTCGACCTCGCGCCCTATACCGACGCGATCAGCGACACCCTGCCGCTGGGGTTCAAGCAGCGGCTGGCGCTCGCCTGCGCAATCATGCACGAGCCCGGCGTGCTGTTCCTTGACGAGCCGACCTCCGGCGTCGATCCGCTGGTCCGCCGCGAGTTCTGGAGCCGGATCAACGCCATGGCCGCCGCCGGGGTGACCGTGCTGGTGACGACGCATTTCATGGAGGAGGCGGAATATTGCGACCGCATCGGCATCATCTACCGCGGCCGGCTGGTGGCGATCGGGACGCCCGAGGACCTGAAGCGGGAGCATCGCAGCAGCGCGCTTCCGGATCCGACGCTGGAAGACGCGTTCGTCGATCTGATCGAGCGCTATGACCGGGAGCACGCGCTGTGAGCGGGCCGCGGCAGGAACCGGCCGTTGCGCCGCCGCCGTCCGGCGCGCCGGAAGCGGCCGTCGGGTCGGCATGGCTGCGGTTGCGCGGCCTGATCTACAAGGAGACGCTGCAAATCCTGCGGGACCCGAGCAGCATCTCGATCGCCTTCGTCCTGCCGGCGATCCTGCTGCTGCTGTTCGGATACGGCGTCTCGCTCGACGCCGAGAACGTGCCGGTCGCGGTGATCATCGAGAACCCGACCACCGACACCGCCGACTTCGCCGCCTCGCTGGTCAATTCCCGCTACTTCGCGGTGACCTTTCCGCGCGACCGGCATGCGGCGGAGGCGGCGCTGATCGCCGGCGACGCGGACGCGATCGTCGTCCTTCGCAGCGACTTCTCGCGGCGCATCTGGTCGTCCGCCGGCGCGCCGATCCAGGTGATCGTCAACGGCGCGGACGCCAACACCGCCCGCATCATTGGCGGTTATATGGAAGGCATATGGGAGACTTGGCTGGCGCAGCGCGCGGTTGACGCGGGGATTGCGCTGACGCCGCCGGTGGTGGCGCAGCAGCGGGTCTGGTTCAATGCCGAGGTGCGGAGCCGGAACTTCCTGGTGCCCGGCCTGATCGCCATCATCATGACGCTGATCGGCGCGCTGCTCACCGCGATGGTCGTCGCGCGCGAATGGGAGCGCGGCACGATGGAGGCGCTGCTGGTCACGCCGGTCAGGATCGGCGAGATCCTGATCGGCAAGCTGATTCCCTATTTCCTGCTCGGCATGGGCGGGATGGCGCTGTCGACCGCCATGGCCGTGTGGGTCTTCGGCGTCCCGCTGCGCGGCTCCTTCGTCGTCCTGACCGTCGTCTCGGCGCTGTTCATGCTGACCGCGCTCGGCATGGGCCTGTTGATCTCCACGGTGGCGCGGAGCCAGTTCGTCGCCGGGCAGATCGCCATCATCGTCGCTTTCCTGCCGGCCTTCATCCTGTCGGGCTTCATCTTCGACATCGCCAGCATGCCGCTGGTCGTGCAAGTGATCACCCATATCATCCCGGCGCGCTACTTCGTGTCCTCGCTGCAGACGCTGTTCCTGGCCGGAACCGTCTGGCCGGTGGTGCTGGCCAACGGGGCGGCGCTGCTGCTTATGGCCACGTTCTTCCTCGGCCTGACCTGGCGCAAGACGCGCAAGTCGCTGGAATAGGGGAGGCGCGCATGTGGGGCCGTCTTCGCGCGCTGATCGTCAAGGAATTCCTCGCCGTCTGGAAGGACAAGAAGAGCCGTACGGTCATCCTCGTACCGCCGCTGCTCCAGCTCCTGGTGTTCGGCTATGCCGCGACGTTCGACGTCAATCACGTCGCGACCGCGATCTATTCAGAAGATTCGGGCGTCGCGGCGCAAGACCTCATCGCGCGCTTCCAGGATTCGCCGTCCTTCGAGATCGTCGCGCATCTGTCGCGGGATTCGGACATCCGCAGGGTCATCGACCCGAAAAAAGCCAGTCTTGTCATTCATGTCGGGCCGACCTTCTCGCGCGACCTGATCGCGCACCGGCCGGCGACGGTGCAGCTCATCGTCGATGGGCGCGAGTCCAATACCGCGCTGATCATCCTCGGCTATGCGAGCCGCATCATCGCCGATTTCAACAGCGACTGGCTCAAGGACCACAGCGAGGCCTTGCCGCCCGCGCGGCTCATCCTGCGCTCCTGGTTCAACCCCAACCTCGAAAGCCAGTGGTTCATCGTCCCCGGCATCGTCGCGCTGCTGACGCTCGTCGTGACGACGGTGGTCACCGCGCTGACGGTCGCCCGCGAGCGCGAGGCGGGGACCTTCGAGCAGCTCCTGGTGACGCCGTTCCGGCCGTTCGAGATCCTGATCGGCAAGTCCGTGCCGGCCGTGGTCATCGGCCTCGCCGAGGGCACGGTGATCATCCTGGTCGGCGTGTTCTGGTTCGGCGTGCCGCTGCGCGGCGATCTGTTCCTGCTCTACGCCGGGCTGTTTCTCTATATCCTCGCGGTGATCGGCGTCGGGCTGATGATCTCCTCGATCTCGCGGACCCAGCAGCAGGCCATCCTGGGCGCCTTCCTGTTCGTCGTGCCGGCGGTGATCCTCTCCGGCTTCGCCACGCCGATCGCCAACATGCCGCCGATCATCCAGGACCTCACGCTGGCGAACCCGATGCGCTACTTCCTGATCATCGTGCGCGGAATCTTTCTGGAGGGATTGCCGGCGCCGCTGGTTTTCGACCGGTTGTGGCCGATGGCGATCATCGCCGCGGTGACGCTCGTCGGCGCCGGCTGGATGTTCCGGCGCCGGTTGGGGTAGGGGGCGGAACGTGTTGGGACTGTCGATGTCGAGCGGTGTGCGCCGCGGCAATCTGAGCCGCTTGTGCGCCGGCTGACGTTGTCCAAGCTCTTTCGTGTGATGTGGGTCAAGGTCGGCGGCATGCATTTCTGTTACCCGTAGGTTCTAACTTGAGGGCGTTCGAAATGGCCGATCTCGAATATTTCGTTACCTCGAAGTTTGCCGATGGCGCGGGGCAGGCTTTCTGCAAGGATGCTGTAATCCCGCTCGATGCCGCTCTCGACAGTCGTTCGGATGCGTTCAACCCGGCGGAGCTATTACTTGCAGCACTTTCAGCTTGCATGACTAAGGGAGCGCTCAGGGCAGCCAAGCTCAATAACTTCAACATTCGTGCCGTCGAAGTGCGTCTGAAGGGCACGCGTCAGGATGCCCCGCCCCGCATGGCGCGGATCGAATACGAGATGCTGGTCGATACCGACGAGCCGGACCGGCGGCTCGATCTCATTCACCAGAATGTTCTCAAATTCGGCACTGTTACCAGCACGGTGGCGGCCGGGACCAAACTCACGGGCAAGATCACGCGCCTTCGCCGCGAGGAAGCCCTCGGGACCACGGTGACGGCGCAGCCCTAGCTGCGTGTCGGGCCCGGAATAAAGCGCCTTCGCAGAACGAAAAGCCTCGTAAAATGTTTGCGACGGGACGGTCTGATCCTGCACGCCGGCACTCGGTTGTGCAGCTAGAGACGCAAGGCTGTGCCAAGACGAGCACTGACGGCCCCTCTATTCGGGGTCTGCGTCCAGTTGAATGAATCGCCCGCAAAGGGGGGCGGGTCACTGCACCAGCGGCGTCTCCGCGGCGTCGAAGTCGATTCCCTCGATCGAGGCCTTGCCGGCGAGCAGCTTGATGTATTGCGCTGCCGCGCGCCGCCAGCTCGCTTCCTGCAGGTAGTCGGCGATGCGGTCGGCGACATGCTCGAAGGGCAGGTCGCGGCCCTCGATCTTGCGGTCGAGGCGGAGCACGTGGACGCCGTAGCGGGACTTCACGGGCACCGGGCAGAGCTGGCCTTCCTCGAGGTTGCAGAGGAAGGTCTCGAACTCCGGCACCGTGTCGCCGCGCGCCACCTGGCCGAGCCGGCCGCCGTCCTTGCCCGAGCTGCAGTCCGAGCGCTCCCGCGCGATCGTCTCGAAGGCGCGGGGGTCGCGCTTCAGCACCTCGATCATCTGCTCGGCCTTTACCGTGGCGGCTTCATACGCCTCCTGGTCCTGCGGCGAAGCGGCGAACAGGATGTGCGCGGCCTCGAACAGGTCCGGGCTGCGGAACTTGCGCCGGTTGTTCTCGAAGTAGCGGCGGCAAGTATCCGCATCCGCCTCGGGCACCGTGACTTCCTGTTCCAGGAGCTGGCGGATCAGCGCGTCCTGGTCGGTCTCGGGCCGGCCTTTCTCGTCGCGCGCGGGCTCGGGCGTGAGGCCGAGACGCGCCGCCTCGTCGAGCAGCAGCCGGCGCACCACCAGCGCCCGGATCGCCTCGGCTTCGGCGCGCTCGGGCGCGCTTGCCGGATGATGCTGCGTCTCCGCCGCGACCGCGCGTGGCTCGATGGCGACGCCGTTCACCTTGATCGTCTGCATCATGGCCTCACTCCGCCGCGGGCGCGCCGACCGACGCGCGGCGGGCCTGGCGGGCGCGCACCACCTGATAGCCCGGTCGCCAGATGTAGCGGACCGGCGCGCTCAGCATGTGCACCAGCCGCGTGAAGGGGAAGAGCAGCAGGATCGTCAGCCCCAGGAAGAGGTGCATCTTGAAGACCGGGCTCACGTCGGCGATGTAGAAGGCCGCGCCGCTGTCGAAGGTGAAGATGCCTTGCGCCCAGGCCATGAACTTGACCATCTCGCTGCCGTCGAGATGGCCGAGCGACAGCGGGATCGTCGAGAGCCCGAGCAGGAGCTGCAGGAACAGCAGCACCAGGATGCCGATATCCGCGAAGCTGGACGTCACGCGGATGCGTGCGTCGAACAGCCGACGGTGGAGGAGCAGCGCGGCGCCGGCCAGCGCCATCACGCCCGCGACGCCGCCCACGACGATCGCCATGAGCTGCTTGAAGCCGTGGCTGATGCCGATGAGCTCGAAGAAGCTGATCGGCGTCAGCAGGCCGACGAGATGGCCGAAGAAGACGATCAGCACGCCGACATGGAACAGCACCGAGCCCCAGATAAGCTGGCGGCGGCGCAGGAGCTGGCTCGACCCGGAGCGCCAGGTATAGGGCTCACGGTCGTAGCGGATGATCGAGCCGAGCGCGAGCGTGACCAGCGCGATATACGGGTAGATGCCGAACAGCAGGGTGTTGACGTAGTCAGACATGACGCGGGCTCCTCTCGTCGGCGTCCGTGGCCGGCTCTTGATCCATCCGCGCGAGCGAGGCGCGCGCCGCGGGGCAGCCGCCGCCCGGCGCGACGCTGCCCTCGGCGCCGGGTCCGAAGGTCACCGGCGCATCCTCCCAGGCCTTGTCCAGCGCCTCGAGGTCGTCCGGGTCGTCGTCCGGCGTCTCGAGCAGCGCCGCCAGCGTCTCCGCCGCGGGCTTTTCCGCCGCCAGCGCCTCGAGCGCGCGGAAGACGGCGGCATAGGGGCTGCGGCGCTTCTTTAGACGCTCGCCCAGCGCGGCCAGGATGTGCAGCGGCTCGCGCAGCAGCGCCTGCGCCTCGCCGAAGGGTTGGGTCGACAGGAACTCCAGGAACAGCGGCAGATAGTCCGGCAGCTCCTTGGCGTCGATCTGCAGGCCGGCCTTTTCGTACAGCTCCATCAGGTCGATCATCGCCTGGCCGCGGTCGCGGCTCTCGCCATGCACATGCTCGAACAGATGGAGCGACAGCGAGCGCGTGCGGTCGAACAGGTGGATGTAGCGCTCCTGCAGGTCGTACAGGTCGCGGGTGGCGAGCTCGTCGATCAGCGCGGCGAGGCGCGGGCGCATGCGCGCCGGCAGCAGCGCTTCCTGGTCGAGCACGGCGGTGAGCTCGGAGGCGGCTGCCTGGATCTCCTCGGTAGGATAGGACAGCAGCAGCGACAATATCTTGAAAGTGCGGATCATCCGATCACCTCCGTCGGGGTCGTGACCGTCTTCTTGCGCGGCGCGCCGAACAGGTTGCTGCCGCTGCTTCCGCCGGAGCAGCCGTTGCCGAAGCTGAAGCCGCAGGAGCCGCGCAGCTCGTAGGCGTCTTCCCCGATCTCGCGGTGGCTGGTGGGGATGACGAAGCGGTCTTCGTAATTGGCGATCGCCATGGTGTGGTACATGTCCTCGATCTGCTCGGCGGTCAGGCCGACCTGCGCGGCGATGCCTTCGTCGATCACGCCGTCGATGGTCTTGGCGCGCATATAGGCGCGCATCGCCAGCATGCGCTCGAGCCCGTGCGCGACCGGCTCCTCCTTGCCCGCGGTCAGCAGGTTGGCGAGGTAGCGCAGCGGGATGCGCAGGCTGCGGACGTCGGGCATCGCGCCATCGACGCCGATCTTGCCCGCCTCCGCGGCCGACTGGATCGGCGACAGCGGCGGCACGTACCAGACCATCGGCAGGGTGCGGTATTCCGGATGCAGCGGGAAGGCGACCTTCCATTCCATCGCCATCTTGCGCACCGGCGAGCGGCGCGCCGCCTCGAGCCACGCCTCCGGCACGCCGTCGGCCAGCGCTTGGGCGGCGATCTCCGGATCGTTGGGATCGAGGAAGATGTCGAGCTGGGCCTGGTAGAGGTCCTGGGTGTCCGGCGCGGCCGCGGCCTCGGCGATCCGGTCGGCGTCGTAGAGCAGCACGCCGAGATAGCGGATGCGGCCGACGCAGGTCTCCGAGCACACGGTCGGCTGGCCGACTTCGATGCGCGGATAGCAGAAGATGCACTTCTCCGACTTCCCGGTCGACCAGTTGTAATAGATCTTCTTGTAGGGGCAGCCCGACACGCACATGCGCCA
>CAZPFL010000037.1:4608-29490 GCA_964585785.1 uncultured Rhodospirillaceae bacterium | reverse complement strand
CGTTGCCGAGGGTTTCGCCCGCGCCCTTCCAGGCGTGGCGGGTCTGGCCGCCGCCATGCTGCAGCACGACGAGCGGCCCGTCCGGATCGCCCCAGGTATCGCCGGCGAGCATGATGCCGCCGGATCCGGTCCACTTGTGCATGGGAACCGGCGTTCCCGGCAGCCGCTCTCCTGCGCTCATGTGACGTCGTCTCCTTTTCCGATGGACGGGTCCCGGAGAGGGGCCCTGAACCGCTGGCGGCACAGTTTAGTGCGAACCCGACCTCGAAGGCCAATCCCGGCGATGCTCGTCAATTTGCCCGAAACTGGCGTGGCTGCTTAGATGACGGCCTGCCCGCCAATTCAGGAGGTCCGCCATGTCCTATCATGTCTATGTCACCGTGTCGGGCGAGGGACGTATTGCGCGGTTTTCGATGGATCGGGAGACCGGCGCACTCGAGCCACGCGGCGACATCGCCCTGCCCGGCCGCCCGGCGCCGATCGCGCTCCATCCGGACCGGCGTGTCATGCATGTGGCGCGGCGGGACGCGCATCTTATCACCAGCCTCCATATCGATCCGGCAAGCGGCGGCCTGACGGAAATCGGGACGATTCCCTCCGTGGAAGATCCCTGCCACATGTCGACCGACCGCAAGGGCCGGTACCTGCTCGCGGCCTATTACCTGAGCCACAAGGTGACCGTGCACCGGATCGGCGACGACGGCGCGGCGATCGACCCGCCGGTGGTGTTCCGCGAGACCGCGATCGGCGCGCATTGTTTCCAGACCGACCCGACCAACCGCTTCGCCTTCGTTCCCCACATCGCGCGCGCGGACGCGCCGAACGCGATCTTCCAGTTCCTGTTCGACGAGACGACGGGACAGGTCACGCCGAACGATCCGCCGCAGGTGCCGCAGCCTGACTGGACCGGCCCGCGCCACTATTGCTTTCATCCGGCGAAGGACATCGTCTATTTCTCGAACGAGCAGGGCTGCAGCGTCAGCGTTTACGCCCTCGACACGAGGAAGGGCACGCTGGCGCCGCTGCAGACCATCTCGACGCTGCCGGACGGCTGGTCGGGTCAGAGCAAATGCTCGCAGATCCGCATGACCCCCGATGGCCGGTTCCTCTACGCGCCCAACCGCGGCCACGACAGCATCGCGCAATTCGCCGTCGATCCGGCGAGCGGCCGTCTGACCGCCCTCGGGCAGGTGCCGGCCGAAAAGATTCCGCGCGCCTTCGAGATCGATCCCGCCGGCCGCTTCCTGATCTCCGCCGGCCACGATACCGGCCGCCTCGCGGTCTACCGCATCGACGGGGACACGGGGCGGCTCGAGCAGGTCGCGCAGCACGAGGTGGGCGCGGTGCCGATGTGGGTGACGATCATTCCGGCCGGATAAACTGCGCCGTATAGCCGGCTTCGCAAACGGGGTGACGGCCGTATGCATTCCGCTGTTACAGTCGAACGTCGATGACACAGAGCAAGAACGGAAGGATAGGTGTCACCATGACGGATGTGCATGAGGGCGGATGCTTTTGCGGCAAGGTCCGGTACCGGACGACGGGCGCGCCGAAGCGGGTGAGCGCCTGCGCCTGCCGCTGGTGCCAGAAGCGGACCGGCAGCGCGCTCGGGATCTCGGTCTATTTCGACCAGCAGGATGTCGTGTTCACGCAAGGGGTGCTCAAGCCCTTCGGCGTGGTCTCGGACGCGGGACGCTGGATCGAGAGCGAGTTCTGCTCGACCTGCGGGACCACGGTCAGCTGGACGCTCGAGTTCCTGCCTGGCCATCGCGGGATCGCCGGCGGCACCTTCGACGAGCCGACCTTCTGGTACGACCTCGAGCGCTTCGTCTTTGCGCGCTCCAAGCCGGACTGGCTGACGCTTCCGGAGGGGATCGAGATCTGTCAGGCGATGCCCGGCTAGCCGCACGGGGCGCTCCAGACGACGTGAATTGCACGTGACTCCGCCGGCCACTATGTCTTTGGCTCATCGTGACGGATTCGGCCCGATTGCCGGGTCTTAACCATAGGATGAGGAATGGCTGACCTGGCCGCCCGATCCCGCAGGAGCCCGCCCGCATGGTGGCGGGAATGGCTGCCCTGGTACGACCAGGCCGGGCGTTTTTCCGCGTTCAAGCTTGCCGTGTTTCTTCTGCTGTTCGCCCCGATGACGATGGTCGCCGTCCGGTATTTCAACGGCGTGCTTGGCGCGCGTCCGATCAATGAGGCGGTGCTTGAGATCGGCACCTGGACGCTCCGGATCCTGCTGATCTCGCTCGCCATCAGGCCAGCTCGCGCCATCCTGCACTGGCCACGGCTGATGCAGGTCCGGCGGCTGGTCGGTGTCACGGCCTTCGTCTATGTGGCGGCGCATCTCTCGCTCTATGCCGCGGATGAGAGCTTCGATCTGGCGAAGGTGGCGAGCGAGATCGCGCTCCGGATCTATCTGACCATCGGCTTCGTCGCGCTGCTCATCCTGGCGGCGATGACGGGCACCTCGACGGACGCGATGGTCCGGCGGCTCGGCGGCCGGCGCTGGCGGCGGCTGCACCAGCTCGTCTATGCCGCGGCGCTGCTCGGGGTCATTCACTTCTTCATGCAGACCAAGGCCAATGTGGACGAGCCCTGGGTCATGGCCGGCCTGTATGGCTGGCTGATCGCGTATCGCGCGGCGGACTGGTTTGCACGGCGGCGCGGTGGGATGCCGGAATGGCTGCCGGTGGCGCTGGGCGTCGGCGCGGGAGTCGCCACGGCGCTGGGTGAGTCCATTTATTATTGGATCAAGCTGGGCGTCGCGCCCACCAGGGTGCTGGCGGCAAATCTCGATTTCGCCGCCGGGCTGCGCCCGGCTTGGATCGTCGGGGCGATCTGCCTCGGCTTCGTCCTCGCCGGCGCCGCGTGGAAGCGTTTGCCCCGGCTCGGTCGTCCCGCGCCGAAATATTCCTAACGGGCGGCTATTGCGGCCCGGGCGCGTAGGTCTTGCCCGGCGCCGTCAGGTAACGACGTATTTCGTCCGCATAGACCAGCTCGGAATCATCCTCCGGCGCATAGCCGATCACCTTGCGCGCGTTGACGAGGCTCCAGCATGAGCGCGCGTTGTTCGATACGCCGTAGAAAGCCTGGAAGGGGATGCCGTCCTCGTCGCGGATGTCCTCGGTCTCGATCGACTTGACGTAGAGCTGCTGCATATCGCGGTCGCTGATGTAGCAGGCGAGGTCGCGGCGCAGGCTGATCTGATTCTTGGCGAGCGCGGCGATATCGAGGCCGCGCGGCGCGCCGATACGGATGTTCACGCTTTCGACCGGGCGGCCGAAGCGCCCGCAGGCGAAGACGAAACCGAGCGATTCGTATGCGATCTTGCACCAGCCGTAGAGATTGTCCGATTTCGGATAGGTCTTCGAATCGACGATATCCATTTTGCCGAAATGCAGCTTCGACTCGTACCAGTCGGTTGCATGGTTCGAGCTGGCGATAACGACGCGGCGCACGCCTTCCTCGAGCGCGAGCTTGTACATGTTGAAGGCCATGTCGAGCATCGTTCGCTCGGCGAGGTAGCCGTCCACCGGATGGATTTGCGGCTCGGCGAACCACTGGCGGTTCGGCCCGGTCGTGGTGCGGGGATCGCGCTGATTCGGCACGCGCGCATTGTGGACGATGGCGTCCGCGCCGCGGAAATGCTCCCGGTATTTGTCGACGTCCGGGTCCGATACGTCGGCGACGACGATGTCGTCGATCACGCCCGATTTCGATTGCTTGGTCACGTCGAGCAGCACCAGCTCGTAGCGTTCCCGAAATGCCGGCAGCAATATCCCCGACACATGCCCGGCCGCGCCGGTAACGACGATCTTGCGCTTCGCCATGTTCTTTCTGCCTCCCGCCATGAATTTGGTTGTCGCACCCGCTTATTTTGCGCGGTGCGGCCATGCGGGCCAAGCGGCAGGTTTGCTTAAGCGGAGTTGCCCTGGCTGAGCCCGGCAAGGGCCTCGTTGTCGAACAGCTTGGAGTCGACTTTCAAATAGGCCATGCGCTCCTCGGGCACGAGGACCACATCCATGACGCCCGGCAAGTTGCGGAGCCGCGCGGCGAGCGCCTTCCGTCCGGCGGCGTCCACCTCGCCGATGCGGGCGACGCGGGTGACGTAATGCCCCGGCTTCGTCATGGTCGCGGCGACGATGAGCCAGGCCAGCGCAATGGCGGCGGCGAAGACAAAGACGCCCGGCGCGCCGAAGGATTGGTGCACCCAGCCGCCGGCGGCGCCGCCGACGAAGATGCCGAGAAACTGGGAGCTCGAATAGACGCCGCTTGCCGTGCCCTTGGCGTCGGGGGGCGCGGTCTTGGTGACCAGGGACGGAAGGCTCGCCTCCAGGATGTTGAACGCGGTGAAGAAGGCGACGATGGCGACGAGGCTCGCCGCGATGCTTTTCCCTTCGACCCATAGCAGCACTTGGCTCAGGACCAGCAGGAAGACCGCGCCGACGAAGACCTCCTTCATACGGCGATGCTTCTCGGCGACGATGATTGCCGGGACCATGAACACGACCGACACGACCAGCACGGGCAAATAGATCATCCACTGTTCCGCCGCGGTAAGCGAGAAGGCGCTGCGCAGGAAGTGGGGGATGACCAGGAAGCTGGCGGTGAGAATGGCGTGGAGCGCGAAGATGCCGAAGTCGAGGCGCAGCAGCTCGGAATTGCGCAGTACCGATCCCAGCATGGAGGGCACGGTCTCCGCGTCCCGATGCACGGCGATGCGCTCGGGCGTCGGTACGATCCATTTCGTGACGGCCATGCCGACGAAGGCGAGGATGACCATGAGCCAGAAGATCCCGGACACGCCCACCCAGCCGGAGACGATCGGCCCGATGATGAGCGCGATCATGAAGGAGATGCCGATGGTGATGCCGACGATCGCCATGGCCTTGGTGCGGTTCTCTTCCTGCGTCAGGTCGGCCACCAGGGCTAGAATGACGGAGCCCACCGCGCCGGTGCCCTGCAGGACGCGGCCGATCAGGACGCCGTCGATCGAGGTGGAAAGGGCGGCGATCGCGCTGCCCAGCGCGAAGAGCGCGAGGCCGATCACGACCATGACCTTGCGCCCGAGGCGGTCGGAGAGCACGCCGAAAGGAATCTGCAGCAGCCCCTGACTCAGTCCGTAGGCGCCGAGCGCCAGTCCGATCTTCGCGGGCGTAGCGCCGGTCAGGTGCCGCGCGTAGGTGGCGAAGACGGGATAGATCATGAACAGGCCGAGCAGCCGTATGGAGAAGACCGATGCGAGGGAGAAGGCGGCGCGGGTTTCTTGGCGGTTCATGGTCCGGTCCCTTCGGCAGCTCGTCGACGCGACAAACACGCCCTATCCGTCGTCCGGCTGGCGGACACGAATGCACAATCCCTTCGTGGCGTGCGCCGCAGACTCAACTGATATGAGTCGGCCGACCCTCCATCGGTGGGGAATTTCCGGCACCCATGCCGGCCCTGATAGGGCGGAGGCATACCCTATGCCGATACCAAGGGGCCGGCAAGGCGCTCGCCGACGACGCCTTGTCGCAGCCGGCGGCTTATCGGCCGCCTCTGCGGACGGACTCGTCGGCGCGCTCACCGCGCCCGTTGTCGTCCGTCACCTCCAGCCACATCGCGTTCAGCACGGCGAAGGAGCAGGCGAGACCCAGGCCCAAGACCCAACTGAAATACCACATCCTTTTTCTCCTTCGGCTAATAGCTGAGATCGTCGGCTTCGACTTGCTGCTCCGTCACCTTGCCGTGCAAGACCCGGTAAATGAAGGCCGTGTAGGCGAGGACCACGGGCAGGAACAGAACCACCGCGATCAGCATGATCAGCAACGTCGTTCGGCTGGATGACGCATCCCAGACGGTGAGGCTGCTCGCCGGGTTGAAGGAAGACGGAAGAATAAAGGGGAACATGCTCACGCCGGCGGTCGCGACGACGCCGAAAACGGACACCGCGCTTGCCAGGAAGGCGACGATCGCGTGGCGCCGCCAGGCCGTGAGGGCCGCGAGCAAGGCGCCGAGAATGCCCAGCGCCGGCGCGGCCATCGTCCAAGGCATCGATCGGTAGTTCGCGAGCCATGCGCCGGCTTCGCGCACCACGGTCTTGCCGAGCGGATTGGAGGCCGCGTTATGCGCAAGCGACCCCGTGATCCGATATCCGTCGAGCGACGCCGTCCAGACCCCGGCTACGACGAACAGCACGACGAGCACGAGCGCGGCGACGGCGGCGACGACCCGCGAGCGTTCGGCGACCGGGCCGTCGGTCTTCATGGCAAGGTAGGCTCCGCCATGCATTGCCAGCATCGCGACCGAGACCAGTCCGCTCAGGAGCGCGAAAGGCGTCAGTAGACCGAAGAAGCCGCCGTGGTAGGTCATGCGCAAGGTGTCGTCGAAGACGAAGGGCGCGCCCAGGAGCGCATTGCCGACGGCGACGCCGAAGATGAGCGCCGGCACGAAGCCGCCGACGAAAAGCATCCAGTCCCAAAAGGCGCGCCAGCGCGTTCCTTCGAGCTTGCTCCGGTACTTGAAGCCGACAGGCCGCAGGATGAGCGAGCACAGCACCACGAACATGGCGAGATAGAAGCCGGAGAAGGCCACGGCATAGATCGCCGGCCAGGCGGCGAAGATGGCGCCCGCGCCGAGGATCAGCCACACCTGGTTGCCTTCCCAGACCGGGCCGACCGAATTGATGGCGACGCGCCGCTCGCCGTCGGTGCGCCCGACGAAGGGCAACAGGATGCCGACCCCGAGATCGAATCCGTCCATGATCGCGAAGCCGATGAGCAGCACGCCGAGCAGCAGCCACCAGATGACGCGCAATGTCGCGAAATCGAGAAAATCCATGATTATTCTCCTGCTCTCGCGTGATGGCCGCCGCCGGCGACGGACGAGATCGGGGTGACGCGCGCGGACGATCCGCCGGAACCCGCATCAGGGCCGAGCTTGATGTATTTCACCATGAGAAACAGCTCGATGACCGCGAGCGCGCTGTAAAAGAGCACGAAACCCGAGAGGCTGAACCATACGTTGGCGGCGCTGATGCTCGATGCGGAGAGGAAGGTCGGCAGGACGCCGTCGATCGTCCAGGGCTGCCGGCCGTTCTCCGCCACGAACCAGCCGAGCTCGGAGGAAATCCACGGCAGCGGCAGGACCAGCACCGCTAGTCGGAGGAACCAGCGGTGGCGGTCGAGGCGGCGCGTCGCCGAAAACCAGAAGGAAAGCGCGAAGAAGGCGATGAAGAAGAAGCCGAGCCCGACCATGAAGCGGAAGGACCAGAAGAGCGGCAGCACGTTGGGCACGGTGTCCCAGGCCGCCTTTTCGATTTGCGCCGGTGTGGCGTCGGTGACCTTGTCCGTGTAGCGCTTGAGAAGCAGGCCGTAGCCCAGGTCCTTGATATGCGCTTCGAGACTCGCCTTGGCGCCGGCGTCGTCGGGATGGGCGCGCAGTTGCTCGAGCGCGCCGTAGGCGGCCATGCCGCTGCGGATCCGCTTCTTGCTCTCTTGCACGAGGGGCTTGATGCCGGGCACCGGCGTGTCGATCGACCGCGTGGCGATGAGGCCCAGCATCCAGGGCACCTTGATCGCGTAATGCGTCTCCCGTGCGGCGAGATCGGGAATGCCGAAAATCGTGAAGCTCGCGGGCGCCGGCTCCGTCTCCCACATCGCCTCGATCGCGGCGATCTTCATTTTTTGGTTCTGCGAAGCCGTGTATCCGCTCTCGTCGCCGAGCACGACGACGGAAAGCGCGGAGGCGAGTCCGAAGCTCGCCGCGACGGTCATCGACCGTTTCGCAAACTCGATATGCCGTCCCTTAAGTAGGAACCAGGCACTGACCGCCATGACGAAGATCGCGCCGGTGACATAGCCGGCGCTCACGGTGTGCACGAACTTTGCCTGCGCGACTGGATTGAACAGGACGTCGGCGAAGGAGCTCACCTCCATGCGCATCGAGTGGGGATTGAAGGTCGCGCCGACCGGATTCTGCATCCAGCCATTGGCGACCAGGATCCACAAGGCGGACAAATTCGAGCCGAGGGCGACGAGCCAGGTCACGACGAGATGGCCCACCTTGGACAACCGGTTCCAACCGAAGAAGAATAGGCCGATGAAGCTCGCTTCCAGGAAAAAGGCCATGAGGCCTTCGATCGCGAGCGGCACGCCGAAAATGTCGCCGACATAGTGGGAGTAGTACGCCCAGTTCGTGCCGAACTGGAACTCCATGGTAATGCCGGTGGCGACGCCCATCGCGAAATTGATGCCGAAGAGCAGGCCCCAGTATTTCGTCATGTCGCGCCAGATCGTGCGGCCGGTCATGACGTAAACGGTCTCCATGATCCCCAGCAGGATCGAAAGCCCGAGCGTGAGCGGCACGAACAGGAAGTGATACATGGCCGTGAGGCCGAACTGAAGCCGGGAGAGCTCCACCGCTGCGTTATCGATCATGGTTCACCTCGTCGCTGGTTGCCCGGACGGGCATGGTCAGCAGGTGGTGCGCGACCGTCTGCTGCGTGACCACCGGCCGATCGGCCGGCGCGAAAAAGAGTAGGTAGAGGAGGGTGATACCCGCGGCTTTCAGACACAGAACCGCGGTAATTTCCTGCCAGTAGGCGAAACGTGAGGCTGCCCCGGTACTGGGCGGCTTAGATCGTTTGGTCCGCATCGCGAAGCACCACGTAGATCGCCGGAATGACGAGAACCGTCAGAAGCGTCGATGACGCCAGTCCGAACAGGAGGGAGATCGCCAGCCCTTGGAAGATTGGGTCGGGCAGGATCGTCGCCGCGCCGATCATGGCGGAAAGCGCGGTCAGGAGGATGGGCTTGAAGCGCACCGCGCCCGCCTGCAGCAGCGTCTCGCGCAGCGTCTTGCCTTGGCCGGCGCCGTGACGGATGAAGTCGACGAGCAGGATCGAGTTACGCACGATAATCCCGGCGAGCGCGATGAAGCCGATCATGGAGGTCGCGGTAAACGGCGCCCCAAACAGCCAGTGGCCGAGCACGATGCCGATTAACGTCAAGGGGATTGGCGTCAAGATAACGAGCGGAAGACGGAAACTGCCGAACTGAGCCACGACAAGAATGTATATGCCCAGAATGGCAACCGCAAAGGCGGCACCCATGTCGCGGAAGGTGACATAGGTGATCTCCCACTCGCCGTCCCAGAGTAAGCTAGGTTTCGCCTCGTTTGTCGGCTGCCCGTGGAAGTGCACGGTTGGCCGCGGCAGATTGCCCCAGTCGTGCTTCGCGACCGCATTGTCGACCGCGAGCATGCCGTAGATCGGCGCCTCATAGGCGCCGGCCATCTCCGCCGTCACCATGTCGGCAAAGTGGCCGTCGCGCCGGAACAGCACGGGCGTGCCTTCTTCCCGTGTCACGCGGACCACGTCGCCCAGCTCGACCACGCGGTTGCTGCCTGGGATGACATTCGCCGGCACCGGCGTCGACGTGAGCCGCTCGGTCCAGGCGAGATCGTTCTTGGGCAGGCCGACCACGATTTCGATCGGGTCCCGTTCCGCCCCGCGATGCGAATAGCCGACCGGGACGCCGCCGAGCAGCATGCTGATCGTGTCGTAGACGTCGCTCTGCTCGACGCCGAAGAATTCGAGTCGGTCCTGGTCGATCGAGATTCGAAGCCGCGGCCGAGGATTGCCGTAGGAATCGTCGACATCGACGATATAAGGCACGGCCTTGAATATCTTCTTCACTTCTTTGGCCACGGCGCGTCGCGTCGCCGTATCGGGGCCATAGATTTCGGCCAGCAGTGTCGCGAGGACCGGCGGTCCAGGCGGCACTTCAACCACTTTGATGACCGCGTCGGCCGGCAGCTTCAGAGCCTTCAGCCGATGCCGAAGGTCGAGCGCAACCGCGTGGCTTGACCGGCTGCGCTCCGATTTCGGCGCGAGGTTGACCTGCAGCTCGCCGAGCTCGGGCGATGAGCGCATATAGTAATGGCGGACGAGACCGTTGAAGTTGAACGGCGCGGCGGTGCCGGCATAGGCTTGCATCGTCTGCGCCTCCGGCATTTGCCGGGCGATGTCGGCGGCATCGAACAGCGCGCGTTCCGTATCCTCGAGGCTGGCGCCTTCCGGCATGTCGAGCACCACGTCGAGCTCGGACTTGTTGTCGAAGGGCAGCAGCTTGACGGTGACGTTCTCGGTTACGAACAGGATGCAGACGAGCACGGTCCCGACGCCGACGCTGGCGAGGAAAATCGCGGATGACCGGCGTGAGCGGACAATAGGCGCGGCGAAGCGCCGGTAGAGACGGCCGAGCCTGCCGCCGTCGGGCGCCTCGTCGTGGCTCGCCGGCGATGAAGCCGCCGGTGCAAGCTTGACCAACAGCCAGGGCGCGACGACCATCGCGACGAAGAAAGAGAACAGCATCGCGGCCGAAGCATTGGCCGGGATCGGCGCCATGTAAGGCCCCATCAGTCCCGAGACGAACAGCATCGGCAGCAGCGCTGCGATCACGGTCAGCGTGGCGACGATCGTCGGATTGCCGACTTCGGCAACCGCCTCGATCGCAGCCTGCAGGCGCGTCCGGCCGTCATCCATGGCCCAGTGCCGGGCGATGTTTTCGACCACGACAATCGCATCGTCGACCAAAATACCGATGGAGAATATCAGAGCGAAAAGGCTTACCCGGTTGATGGTGTAGCCCATCAGCTCGGCGGCGAGGAGCGTGAGCAGGATCGTGGTCGGGATCACGACGAGGGTGACCAGCGCCTCGCGCCAGCCGATGGCGAAGCCGATCAGCACCACGATCGAAACCGTGGCAAGCGCTAGGTGGAACAGCAGCTCATTCGCCTTGTCGTTGGCCGTGGCGCCGTAATTGCGCGTGACGTCCACCCGGATGTCGTTCGGGATCAGCTGCCCTTTGAGGCTGCTGACCTTAGCCAGGATATCTTTCGAGACGACGACCGCGTTGGCGCCGGTGCGCTTGGCGAAAGCGACGGTGACGGCCGGCGCGCGCTCCCATTGCCGCTTCTTGTCCGGTGCGAAATTCCAGACTCGGTGGTCCAGCGGCGTCGCCCCGACGACGACTTTGGCGACATCGCGCACATAGACCGGGCGGCCGTCGCGCGTGGTGATCAGCAGCAGGCCGATATCGGGAACGCCGAAAAGCGTCTGGCCCGCGGCGACGGTGGGCTCGCTTCCGGCATCGCGTACCGTGCCGGCGAGGAAGGAACGGTTGGCGCCGCGGATCTTGGCGACGAGCTGCTCCAGCGTGACGCCAAACAGCGCCAGCTTCTCCGGATCGGGCTCGACCCGGATCTGCTCAGGCGTGCCGCCGGAGATATAGCTCAGGCCGATATTGTTGACCTTGATCAGCTCGGTGCGCAGCCGCTCGGCAAGCTGATAGAGCGCTTTGTCGTTCCAGCGCGCCGCCGCCTCCGGTTTGGGCGACAGGGTCAGCGTAACGATCGCGACGTCATTGATGCCCCGTCCAATGATGAGCGGCTCGGGAATGCCGACCGGGATCTTGTCGTAGTTGGCGCGGAGCTTCGCTTGGACCCGCAGAATCGCGTCATCCTCGCTGGTCCCGACGAAGAAGCGCGCCGTCACCATGACGCGATCGTCCTGGGTCTGGCTGTAAACATGCTCGACGCCGTTGATGCCCTTGACGATCGCTTCCAGGGGCTTGGTGACCAGCTCGACCGCGTCCGGCGCCTTGAGCCCGTCTGCATTCACCATGATGTCGACCATGGGGACGCTGATCTGCGGCTCTTCTTCGCGCGGGATGGTCATCAGCGCGATCAGGCCGGCGGCCATCGCCGCGATCAGGAACAGCGGCGTCAGCGGCGAACGGATCGTCGCCTGTGTAAGCCGGCCGGAAATCCCCAGTTTCACGGCTGCACCAGCACGTCACCCGGGTGAAGCCCTGAAAGGATCTCGATCGCGTCGGGCATGTCCGGGCGCGGTCGCAAACGCCCGCGCTGCACCGGCACGTCGACGACCGCGCCGTCGGGTTCACGCAGCCGCGCATAGTCGAGCCCGAACTTGGTCAGGATGTAGCGGGAGGGCACGATGAAGGTCCGACGCTCGCCGCCGGAAATCCACACCCGAATCCGCTCGCCGACGAAGTAGTCGCCGAGACCGGCAACACGCGCGTCCGCGATGACCCGGCCGTCTTCGATTTGCGGATAGACGAGCGTGATCGTGCCGAAGTTGGCCGCGCCTTGCCCGAGGTCTTCGCCGTCGAGGCGGATCGGATCGCCCGCTTTCAGGAATCGCGCATGCCGCTCGGGGACGCGCAGCCGGAGCACGAAATTCTGCTCGGCGATGGTGGCGATCGTCTCACCGCTCAGCACCACGGTGCCGACCGTGACCGGCACCTTCAGCACGCGACCCGAAGTCGGCGCCAGGACTTTTCCTTCCGCGAGCTGTTGCTCGACGACGGCGCGATCGGCCGTGCGCGCCTTCAACGTGCTTGCGGCGACGTTCTCTGCGGCGAGGGCATTGTCGTATTGCGCCTTGCTTACCGTGCCGCTCCGCATCAACGATTTGGCGCGCGCCAAATCCGCCTCGGCCTTGGTTAGCTGCGCCTTTGCCGCGGCAATCTGCGCGTCGAGCGCGTCCCGCTGGAGGATCAGTTTTTGATCGCCGATGACGGCCACCACCTGGTCGCGCTCGACGTGGTCGCCCTCCTTGATGGAAAGGCTGGCGATGGTGCCGCCCGTACGGACGCGCGCCGGCACGATTTCCGAGCTCTCGACCGTGGAAAAGACAGCCTTTTCATCCGCGGTGGTGACGGGCTCGACGGTAAAGGTCGATGCGGCGTGTGATGCGCCCATACTCGAAAGAAGTGAGGCCGCGGCCAAGAAAACGACCTTGCGCATGGGAATACGTCCCTTCACAGAACATGCTTAGAGGCGATCAGCGATCCTTACGCGCGTTGCGCGTCGGGCGGAGGGCGAAGATCGATGCGGCTGGACGAATTGAGTCATGATCTCTTGGCCCTCCTCTTCTTTCGGCCGGCTTGCGCGGCGGGCTCGCCGCTCGGAGCGGGCCCGCAGAGCGGCTGCGGCCCGCAATACACCCGATACAGCGTTTCGAGCACTTCGCGGGCCGGCGCACTCGAGATCGAATACCAGACCGTCTGCCCATCGCGCCGGGCCGTTACGACGCCGTCTTTTCGCAGCAGGGCGAGATGCTGGGAGACGGTCGAATCGCGAATGCCCAGAAAGGCGGCCAGCTCGCCGACTGAGTGTTCCCCGTCGATCAGCTGACAGACGATGAGAAGTCGATGCCGATTGGCGAGGGACTTCAGCAATTCGCTCGCCTGTTCGGCCGCAACGCTCATAGCTTCGGCTTCTATATTCATATATACGTAAATACGATAATATGAATTTCATGTCAAGAAATGCCGAAGTTTAATCCGTCCGGCGGGCCGGCTCGGGCCATCTGCCGAGGAAGTCAGTAGAGCGCCATCGAGGCCAGCGTGGGTTGATATGCGTCAACGCGCAACGCGCTGACGGGGATATAGCCTTGAAAACAAAGCTCCTAAGAATAAAATTCCCATCATCATAAATTCGTATTTGCGAAGATACGTGAATATGAATATATTAGGACTAACCGCTGAATGCGCCATTGCCCGCCAGGGCGGCGAGAGGCATGGGGATGCAGTAACCTAGGGAGGCGGACTATGGCTGAAATCGTGGTTATTGGAGCAGGGTTGAGTGGGACGCTGATGGCCTATGAGCTTGTCCCGCAACTGCGCAAGGAAGATCGGCTGACGCTCGTCGGCGAGAGCAGCGTGTTTCACTTCGTGCCATCCAATCCGTGGGTGGCGATCGGCTGGCGGAAAAAGCCCGAAATCGAGATCGATCTTACGAAGGTTATGAAGCGCAAGAATATTCGCTTCATTACGGCCGGCGCGAAGCGCGTCCATCCGGACGAAAATCGGGTCGAGATAGAAGATGGAAGCTCCATCGCCTATGACTATCTCGTCATCGCGACCGGCCCCGAGCTCGCCTTCGACGAAATCGCGGGCCTCGGGCCAAATGGCCATACGCAATCGGTTTGCCATGTCGAGCACGCGGCCGAGGCGCATGACGCCTTCGAACGGTTCTGCGCGGCGCCGGGTCCGATCATCGTGGGCGCCGTCCAGGGTGCGTCATGTTTCGGTCCGGCTTACGAATTCGCCTTCATCCTCGACACCGAGCTTAGGAAACGCAGTATCCGCGACCAGGTGCCGATGACCTTCGTTACGCCGGAGCCCTATATCGGACATCTCGGTCTCGACGGCGTCGGCGACACGAAGACGCTGCTGGAGAGCGAGCTGCGCGACCGGCATATCAAGTGGATCACCAATGCGCGCGTCAAATCCATCGAGCCGGACGCGATGGAGGTCGAGGAAGTGGCCGAGGATGGGACGGTCCGCAAGTCGGAGCGCATACCCTTCAACTATGCGATGATGCTGCCCGCCTTCCGCGGCGTGCCGGCCGTACATGGGATTGAAAAGTTGACGAACCCGCGAGGCTTCATCGCGGTGGACAAGTATCAGCGCAATCCCGCCTATCAGAATATCTTCGCGGTCGGCGTTTGCGTTGCGATCCCGCCGGTCGGTCCATCGGCCGTTCCGGTGGGCGTGCCGAAGACGGGCTTCATGATCGAGTCCATGGTCACCGCGACGGCGCAGAATATCGGCGCGCTGCTCGCCGGGAAAAAAGTCGCCTGGCAGCCGACCTGGAATGCCGTCTGCCTGGCCGATTTCGGCGACAGCGGCGTCGCCTTCGTGGCCCAGCCGCAGATTCCGCCGCGGAACGTGAACTGGTCGTCGAAGGGCAGCTGGGTCCATCTCGCCAAGATCGCGTTCGAGAAATACTTCCTGCGCAAGATCCGGCGCGGCGAGAGCGAACCCTTCTACGAGCGTTTCCTGATGGAGAAGCTCAATATCAAAAAGATCAAGGAATCGGCCTGATATGAGCCCGCGCCAATCCACGACGGCGGTTGCCGCACATCACATCCTTTGCCCGCGCTGCCGGACGGTTAATCGCGTACCGGCGGCCCGTCCGGCCGATCGGGCGAAGTGCGGTTCTTGTCACGCGCCGCTGTTCGACGGTCACCCGGTCGTTGTGGATGAGGCCGGCCTTGAGAAGCATGTGCGGGACGATGATATCCCTATCCTCGTCGACATGTGGGCGCCCTGGTGCGGTCCGTGCCGCACCATGGCGCCGATGTTCGAGCGCGCGGCGCAGAGCCTTGAGCCCGATGTCCGCCTGCTCAAGCTCAATGTCGACGAGGCGCAAAAGACCGCGTCCCAGCTCGGAATCCGCGGCATTCCGGCCCTTTTCCTTTTTCGAAAAGGCCGGGTTCTCGCGCAGACCGCCGGCGTCCAAAACGCAGAGGCGATCGTGCGCTGGACGCGCGCGCATCTCGGTTCGTCTGATACCCCTTAAGGAGCCTGATATGAATCTCGACAGGGCTGTTGTGTCGTTTGCCGGCGTCATGGTGCTGGTGAGTCTCGTGCTGGCGTATTGGCACAGCCCCTATTGGCTGCTGCTGACGGCCTTCGTTGGCCTCAATCTCATCCAGGCGGGCTTCACCGGCTTCTGCCCGGCGGCGATGATCTTCAAGAAGCTCGGCATCCGGCCCGGCAACGCCTTTCAGTAGACGCCGCACGTCTCGGAAGGCGGATGCGCCGCGCCGGGGCGTCACTTCTTGCGCAACGTTTCGATGAAGGCGATCAGATTGTCGATGTCCGACGGGGACAGGACGAATTTGGTCATCGGATAGTGCGGCCGGCGCAGAAACGCCTCGAGCCGGGCCTGGGTGTAAACCGTCGGCCGGTCGGCGATCGACTGAAAGGACGGGGCGTTTACGGACGCGCGCCCGTGGCGTGAGCGGAAGTTGGGCACCTCATGACAGGCGGTGCAGTGCTCGGCGACGATTCCCCGCGCCAACTCGGGCTTGCCCGCCGCCAAAGCGGGGGGCGCCGTCAGGAAGATGGATAAGACCGCCAGGGCGTAAATCTGATATTTCCCCATCGCCTCGCCGCTTTGTGCGCTCGATTACCGCTGCCTGCTGCGCGCCTTTGCCACTTCGCCGCCGTGACGCCGTTACAGGATGCGCGTCAGCCGGTCCCGTATTTTCGGGCTGCTGCCGACGACGAAGCCTGCGACCAGGGCCGCGACGATGGCCGTTCCCGGATTCTGTTTTATCAACGCGCCGCCTTCCTCGCCCAGCATTTCGCCCAGCTTGGCGGCGGCGGCGGGACCACTGGGGGGCGCGGCCGTTTCCGGCCGTGGTGGCGGCCGGCGCACGGCGTTCCGGGCCACCAGCAGAATCAGCGCGGCCACGACGAGCAAAGCGCCGCCCGTCGCCAACGCGGCCAAGGGCATGCCCAATGGCCCTACGAGCGCCAGATAGAGCGCGGCGCTGAGAAACAGGACGGCCAACACGGCCAGCCCGGCTGCGATCGCCAGCAAGCCGAGCATTGTGCCGGTCCGGGCAAACCATTGGGTAAGGAATTTCATGACCTACCTGCGATGCAGCCGTGGCTGGTGGCGAACGGGCCGGTCAGGAGCGATGGCTGAACAGCATCCCGATCACCAGACCGATGCTGAAGGCTGTGACCATGCTGGTAAATGGTCTCTCGCCGATTTCCGTGCCCACCGCGCCGATCGCTTGTGACGCCTGGGCCTGGGCCTTCTGGGCCGATTGCCGCACCTTGTCGTAGGCCGCGCTGCCCTCGTCAGTCGCGATGCCTTTCAGCGTTTGCGTCAGCGTGCCCAGGTCGGACCGCAGCTGGTCCAGCTCCTTGCGTAGCGTTTCGTATTCGGCGTCAGCAGCCATGTTCTTTCTCCTTGCATCGAGCAAAACCATTACAATGCTACCCCTCGTTGCGGGACACGCGTCGCCGCGACAAGAGGCAGCCAATACATATCAACGGTCCGAGATGACCTTACGCGGGGATGTCACAAGACATCACTGATCCAGATCATGAAAGGCATCGCCATATTGGTGCAGAAAACCGTTGTAAGCGGCTCGCCAATTCGGCAAATGACCGAACGTAACCGTTGATCTCGCGGGATAGAACGTTGTCGGGGCGGAGCGGTTCCGGGACAGGGTTCGCGCGACCGCCCGCGCCAGCCTTCCCCTATCCCGTGAAAGGGTCGAGAATGCACCCGAACACGGCTTTTCGACCTGTCAGGAGCGGCGGCAGAAATGGAGAAAACGCATGGGCTTCCGCGATATCCTCGTGCATATCAATATATCCAAGCATTGCCCGGCCCGCTTGGACCTTGCAGCGCGCCTTGCGAAGACATTCGACGCCCATCTGACCGGGCTTTTCACCAGCAGCGCGGCGGACGTGCCGTTCTTCATGATGGAAGAGATCACGTCGAACATGGAACCCGTCATGCGTGCATGGTGGATGCAAAAATGTGGGAAGGCCAGGGCTGCCTTCGACGACGTCACCGGGAAGGCAGGCATCGCGACCGACTGGCTTGACGTCGACGGCGACGCGGATGCCATCGTTCCCTGTCTGGCCCGCTATGGCGATCTGGCGGTCGTAGGCCAGATCGACCGGGACGAGCTGCTTCCCCGCCCAGAATATGAGGTGCCCGAGCGCGCAGTCCTGGAGTCGGGCGGGCCGGTGCTTGTCGTGCCGTGCGCCGCTGCCCCTTCCGCCGTCGGCCAGCGCATTCTGGTTGCCTGGAATGGAAGCCCTCAGTCGGCGCGGGCGGCGAAGGATGCGCTGCCATTTTTACGCCAAGCGGAAAAGGTGACCATCCTTTCGATTGGCAAAGACGAAATGCCGCACAACATCGGCGGCGGTGCGAGCAAGCGAATCGCGTCGCATCTTACGCGGTGTGGCGTCGATGCCGAGATCCGGAATGTGGCTGCCGAAGATACCGCTGCTGGGGACGTGATCCTGTCCCACGCGGTCGATATGGGAGCCGACCTGATCGTGATGGGCGCCTATGGCCATGCCCGCGCGCGGGAGATGATCCTTGGTGGCGCCACTCGCCACTTGCTCCAGCACACGACGGTCCCCGTCTTGATGTCGCATTGACGCAACAAAGCGCCGTGGCCGAGCCACCGGACGAGTTGCGCATGCGGTACGCCGCAATGGGGCTTGGACGCGCGAACCAGATCCCGGATCCGATTGGCAAAGGTGATGTTCCCTTGTGAAGAAACGGCATACGGCAAGCTGCTATTTCTAGGCCTTCTGCGGTAAGACGGGCCGATGCCCGCCCGCGCGCGATTTAGCCAAGGCGGGATGGATGCATTGTTCGATCAAAAGGCGGAGAACGCCTGCACATGTTTCTGAGCTTGCCCGATCTGTTCGGCGATGGAAAACCCATTGTCATCATCTATGTGCTGCTGGCCGCGGCGGTAACCATTCACGTTCTCCTCCGTAAGCAATCGGTCCGCGCGGCGATCGGCTGGATCGGCCTGGCTTGGCTGTCACCGATATTCGGCGCCGTGTTCTATTTCATCCTCGGCATCAATCGCGTGGAGCGTCGCGCCGCGCGATTTCGGAGAGCGGGGCCCGGATACGGCAGCGCACCGGCTAAAGGGCCGGAGGCGCAGCTCCCGGAAAATATTGCCGTCATCGCGCGCGTCGTGGAGCAGCTGACCGGCCGCACGATGGTCGGCGGCAACAGCGTCACGCTCCTGCGGAGCGGCGACGGGGCTTACCCGGCGATGCTCGACGCCATCCGCGCCGCGCGGCGCAGCATCGTGCTCGCTTCGTATATATTTCGTGCCGATGATGCCGGCCGTGCCTTTATCGAAGCCCTGGCCGAGGCGTGCTCCCGCGGTGTGCAGGTCCGCGTGCTGATCGACGGCATCGGCGGCGGCTACATCGTCTCGCCGGCCGCACACGCGCTGCGGAAAAAAGATGTGCCCGTCGCGCGCTTCCTTCATCACTGGCTGCCCTGGCGGATGCCCTATCTGAACATGCGCAGCCACAAGAAGATCCTGGTCGTGGACGGCGCGGTCGGTTTCACCGGCGGGATGAACATCGGCAGCGACAATGTCCTCGCGGGTCACCCGCCGCATCCCGTGCGCGATATTCATTTCCGCGTGGATGGGCCCGTGGTTCGCCAGCTTATGGAAACCTTCGCGGAAGATTGGAATTTCACCACAGGGGAGCAGCTCGACGACGAGATTTGGTGGCCGGAGCTGTCGCAAGCCGGTCCCGTTTGGGCGCGCGGCATCGGGTCGGGCCCTGACGAGGCTGTTGGCCGTCTGGAATCCATTCTCCTCGCCGCGGTCTCGGGCGCAAAAGACCGATTGCGGATCGTCACGCCGTATTTTCTTCCCGACGAGCATCTCATGGCCGCGATTCAGCTGGCGGCGCTGCGTGGCGTCGCGGTCGATATCGTCGTCCCGCAGCGTTCCGACCATATGCTGATTGATTGGGCGATGCGCGCGCATCTGGCGCTGCTGGCCCCCAGCATCAATATCCATCTGGCGCCCGGGCCCTTCAGCCACGCGAAGCTGATGACGGTGGATAGAGAATGGAGCTTGATCGGATCGGCCAACTGGGACGTGCGCAGCACGCGCCTGAATTTCGAGTTCAGCCTGGAATGCTACGACGCCGCGCTGAACACCGAGATCGACCGCGTCATCGACGCGCGCGTGGTGGCGGCGCCGCGCGTTTCGTCCGAGGAGATCGCCGTCCGGCCGTTGCCGATCCGGCTACGGGATGCGGCCGCCCGGCTGCTGTTGCCCTATCTCTGAGACGCACCGCGCGCTTGTTGAGGTGGGTCAATGCGACCCGTTCGGGCACGGTCGATGTTTTTTCTTCGAGTAGGGCGTGGGGAAGGGAAGCGATCCGATGGCCGACGCGGCGATGATCACCGAGCATCTGCTCAAACGCTATCCCGACCCGCAAATCGCGCTGCGGTTTTCCAACCCGCTCGAGCTGTTGGTCGCGGTGATCCTGTCTGCGCAATGCACGGACGCGCGCGTCAACGAAGTTACGAAAACGCTGTTCCGGAAATACAAGACGCCTTCGGATTATGCCGAAGCGAAGCTCGCGACCTTCGAACAGGAAATCCGCTCGACCGGCTTTTACCGGAACAAGGCGAAGACCGTCATCGCTTGCTGCGCGCGACTGGTCGAGGCGTTTGGCGGCAAGGTTCCGTCGACGGTCGAAGACTTGACGGCCCTTCCGGGCGTCGGGCGGAAGACCGCCAATATGGTGCTGGGCAACGCCTTCGGCCGCCAGGCGATCGCCGTCGACACCCATGTCCTGCGCGTGGCGAACCGGCTCGGGCTGGTGAATGACAAGAGTGCGGACAAGGCCGAGGCGGCGCTCGCGGACATGGTTCCCCGCGACAAGCTGACGGCTTTCACCAACGCCATGATCCTGCACGGCCGGGAGACCTGTACCGCCCGCCATCCGCGCTGTAGTGACTGCGTGCTCTACACGCTTTGCGCGTGGCCAGACAAACTGCCGCGGCCGGCTTGACGCAAGGCGGCACAAAGGCCGCGGAAGTTGAGCACGATCAATGCGGTGCCCGGCCCATGCCGTTAAATCGGATATCCCTTGGCCGTTTTGGGCCGTTTGAAGGAACCAGAGACGTTCCGGCGTCTGAGCGGCCGCTTCGAACACCGCGGGAGGACCATATGCGCGGAGATGCCCCAGAAGTCGCATGGCTCGACGAGCTTGGCATAGCGGACGTGCCAAGGGTCGGCGGCAAGAACGCCTCGCTCGGCGAAATGATCGGGTCGCTCTCCGGCAAAGGGATCAAGGTGCCGCCCGGCTTTGCGACGACGGCGGACGCCTATTGGCGCTTCGTCGCCCATAACGGCCTGAAAGAGCGCATCGCGACGGCGCTTGCCGAGTTCGAGGCGGGAAAGGTCTCGCTTGCCCATACGGGAGACGCGATCCGCCGAGCCTTCCAGCGCGGCGACTGGCCGCCGGAGACGGCCGAGGCGATCCGTCAGGCCTACCGCAGGCTATGTGCGGAGACGAAGAAGGAAAGCGTCGACGTCGCCGTGCGGTCGAGCGCGACAGCCGAGGACCTGCCCGACGCGAGTTTCGCCGGCCAGCAGGAGACCTTTCTCAACATACGGGGCGAAGCGGCCCTACTGGATGCCTGCCGCCGGTGCTATGCCTCGCTCTTCACCGATCGGGCGATCATGTATCGCCAGACCAAGGGCTTCGATCATCTGAAGGTCGCCTTGTCCATCGGCGTCCAGCGAATGGTTCATTCCGACGTGGGCAGCGCCGGCGTCATGTTCTCGATCGATACGGAGACCGGATTCAAGGACGTCGTCATCATCAATGCCGCCTGGGGGCTCGGCGAGAATGTCGTGCAAGGGGCCGTTGACCCCGACGAATATGTCGTCTTCAAGCCGCTGCTCGCGGACAAGGCGCTCGTCCCGATCATTGAGAAGCGGCTGGGCGGCAAGGAAAAGAAGATGGTCTACGCCACGGCGTCGGACCGCCCGGTGAAAAATGTCCCGACCTCGTTGTCCGAGCGGGCGGCCTTCGTGCTCGACGATGCGGATATCCTGCAGCTCGCCCGATGGGCCAGCACGATCGAAGCGCATTACGGCCGGCCGATGGACATGGAGTGGGCGAAGGATGGCGGAACAGGGGAGCTGTTCGTCGTCCAGGCTCGCCCGGAAACGGTGCAGTCGCAGGCCGACACGGCGGCGTTCAAGAGCTATCGCATCAAATCGAAAGGCAAGAAGCTGGTGTCCGGCCTCAGCATCGGCGATGCCGTCGTGGCCGGCCGGGTGTGCATCGTCAACAACCCGAAGGAGATCGACCACTTCGTCGACGGCGCGGTTCTAGTCACCGAGACCACCGATCCCGATTGGGTCCCGATTATGAAGCGCGCCGCCGCGCTCGTGACCGACCATGGCGGACGGACCTCGCATGCCGCCATCGTGAGCCGCGAGCTCGGCCTTCCCGCGGTCGTCGGCACCGGCAACGCGACGCGCCTTCTCCACGACGAGCAGGAGGTCACTATTTCCTGCGCGGAAGGCGACGAAGGCTTCGTCTATCAAGGCACCGCGGATTTCGCGGTGGAAGAGCTCGACCTCGCCAGCGTTCCGAAAACGCGGACGAAGGTGATGCTCAATCTCGCAAATCCGGCCGCCGCGTTTCGCTGGTGGCGAATTCCGGCCGACGGCGTCGGGCTCGCCCGGATGGAGTTCGTGGTGACCAACTACGTCAAGATCCATCCCATGGCGCTCGTGCATTTCGACGCGCTTCGCGACGAGACGGCCAAGAGCACAATCGCCGAGCTGACGCACAACTATACGGACAAGCCCGCCTATTTCGTGGACCATCTCGCGCGCGGCCTCGCGCGGATCGCCGGCGTGCAATATCCCCGGCCCGTGATCATCCGGATGAGCGACTTCAAGACGAACGAATACGCCAACCTGGTCGGCGGGGCCCAGTTCGAGCCCGACGAAGCGAACCCGATGATCGGCTTTCGCGGGGCATCGCGCTACTACTCGCCGCGCTACCGAGAGGGTTTCGCACTCGAATGCCGCGCCATACGCAAGCTGCGCAATGACATGGGCTTCAAGAACGTGATCGTGATGATCCCCTTCTGTCGGTCGGTGAAGGAAGCGGACCAGGTGCTCGCCGTGATGGCCGAGCACGGCTTGAAGCGTGGGCAGGACGGGCTGCAGATCTATGTGATGTGCGAGATCCCGTCCAACGTCATCCTGGCCCGGGCCTTCGCGGACCGGTTCGACGGCTTCTCGATCGGCAGCAACGACCTGACCCAGCTCACCCTCGGCGTCGACCGCGATTCCGCGGAGCTGGCGGCGCTGTTCGACGAGCAGGACGACGCGGTCAAATGGATGATCGAGCACGTCATCACGGAAGCGCGCGCGATGGGCGCCAAAGTCGGCCTCTGCGGCCAGGCACCGAGCGACCATCCCGAGTTCGCCGAATTCCTCGTCCGCTGCGGCATCGATTCGATGTCGGTCACGCCGGACAGCTTCTTTGCGGTCAAACGCCATGTCGCCGCTGCCGAGGGCGCTTAATCCTTCCAAAGCGGCCGCTTGCGCGATGCGAATTCCTTGCTAGAAATCGCTCGGGGCGCCGCGGCGCCAGGGGGACGCCAGGGCCGTGGGCGCCGTCGTGCGGGCACGGACTCGAAGAGAGGTGGTGCGAGACGTGGGCCCGTCACGAAGACCGACCCATCAACGGCCGACGATCGGGGACAAGCTCGATTTCCTCGGCTCGACGGTAGCCTATCCGGAGGGGGCCCGGACGGTCGTCGTCACGGAAACGCACATGTCGTGGGTATTCCTGACTGATACCCACGCCTACAAGTTTAAAAAGCCCGTCAAATACGGGATCGTCAATTACCGAAGCCTCGCCGCGCGCCGTCTCAATTGCCAGCGGGAAGTGCGCTTGAACCGGCGGCTCGCGCCCGACGTATACCTCGGCATGGTCGCGCTCCGGGTGGATCCGGGCGGCGCGCTTCATCTCGGCGGGCGGGGCCGCGCCGTCGAGTGGCTGGTCAAGATGCGCCGGCTGCCCGCCCGCCGGACGCTCGAGCACGCGATCCGAGCGCATGCAGTGCGGCCGAAAGACGTCGATGCCGTCGCGCGGCGCCTGAGCCGCTTCTACCGCGACGCGCCGCGGCCGGTCCTCACCCCGCGGCACTACCGTCGCTCGCTTGCGGCGCAGATCGTCGAGAGCCGGCGCCATCTGATACGGCCGGCGTTCGAGTTGGATAAGAAGCGCGTCAGTTCGATTGCGGCCGCGCTGCTGGATTTTTTGGATTGCCACACGGACCTGTTCGCCAAGCGGGCACGGTCGGGCAAGATCGTTGAAGCGCATGGCGACCTTCGCCCGGAGCACATCTATCTCTGCGACGACCCGATTATTGTCGATTGCCTGGAGTTCGATCGCGATCTGCGCATCCTCGATCCGGCGAGCGAGCTCGCCTACCTCTCCATGGAATGTGAGCGGCTCGGCGCCGGGTCCATCGAAGACCGCCTGTTCGCGACCTATCGCCGTGAAACGCAGGATGATCCGCCAGACCTGCTGATCGTCGCCTATAAGGCCTTCCATGCCTATTTGCGGGCGAAGGTCGCCATCTCGCATCTCGACGACGTGGAGGTCCGGCAGCCACTGAAATGGAAGCGGCGTACCCAGCAATATCTCAAGCTCGCCGAAAAGCACGTGCGAGGGTTGGGGACCCGCCGGGAGGCCCGCGCCGCGGCGCCGCGCCGCTAGTCTTCCGGCCCCAGCAACTCGACGATCGAGCCGCCCTCATGGATGCGCCGGATCGCTTCCGCGACCAAGGGCGCTGTTTCCAGCACCGTGAGCTTTTGCCGAGCCAAGGATGGATCAAGGCGAAAGGGCGGCACGGTATCGGTCACGACGACTCTCGACAATACCGGGTCGGCCAGCATTTTCTCGGACCCCGTCATGAACAGGCCATGCGACGCCGCGGCGTAAATCGTCTTCGCCCCGGCCGCCTGTGCCGCCCGGGCTGCGCGAAGCAGGGTCGTTCCCGAGCTGATCAAATCATCGAGGATCACGACGGTGCGACCCTCGACGTCGGCATAGAGCGACTCTCCCGAAACCACCCCGCGGCTCCGATGCTTTTCCATGAATCCGGACGGCACCTCGCGGTTCAGCGCAAGGCCCAGCGCATGGCGGAAGGAATTCACGCGCTTCAGGCCGCCCTCGTCGGGCGACAGCACGATGACCTCTTCATCCTTGAGCAGGGGCGCGAAATGATCGACGAAAAGCATCCGCGCTTCGAGATGCTCGGTCGTGCAGCGGAAGGCATTCTGGAAAGCGGCAAGGTTGTGCACATCGAGGGTGACGACCCGATCCGCGCCGACGGCCTCGAACAATGCGGCCACATAGCGCGTCGTCACGGGGTCCCTGGACTTCGTCTTTCGGTCCTTCCGCGCATAGCAGAGATACGGGGCGATGACCGTGAGGCGCCCGG
>CAZPFL010000037.1:0-4508 GCA_964585785.1 uncultured Rhodospirillaceae bacterium | reverse complement strand
GGCGAGAGGGAAAGGTCATGTACGCGCTATTCGCGGACCGAAAGCAGGCCGGGAAGCAGCTCGCGAAGGCGCTTCTGCGGTACAGGAACGAGAATCCCGTCGTCCTGGCGATTCCGCGCGGCGGCGTGCCGATCGGCCTGGAAGTCGCGTGCGCGCTCGACGCGCCGCTCGACATCGTGCTCGTGCGGAAGATTGGCGCGCCCTTCGAGCCCGAGCTCGCCATCGCCGCCGTCGTCGACGGTGACCGGCCCGAGACAGTCCGCAACCCGGAGGCCACGACGTTTCCCGGTATATCCGATACGTATATGAAGGAGGAAACGGCGCGCCAGCTCGCCGAGATCGAGCGCCGCCGCGCGCTCTATCTCGGGAGCCGTCCACGTCCGCAGATTGAGGGCCGTACCGCGATCCTGGTCGATGACGGGATCGCCACGGGCGCCACCGTGCGCGCGGCCCTCATCGGCGTCCGGCGCTCAAAGCCGAGGCGACTCGTTCTGGCGACGCCGGTTGCGCCGCCCGAGACGATTGAATCGCTGCGCAAAGAGGCGGACGACGTCGTGTGCCTGGCGAGCCCGGAGCCCTTCTTCGCCATCGGCCAATTTTACGAGACCTTCGACCAGCTCACCGACGCGGAGGTCATCGACCTGCTGGCGCGCAGCCCGGGCGTCTCGTCAAACGGGACGGGGCAGGGCGCGGATTGACCGGTTTGGCGCCGGCGCGCGTCGACTAGCCGTCGGCGCCGCGTTGCAGTCGCGACAGCCAGTTTCGGAGTCCCTCGATCGCGCTGACCGGGAGCGGGAACAGTAGCGTTCTGGTCTGCGGCCCCATGATATCGCTGAGGGCGTTGAGGTAGCGAAGGCTCATGGCCTGCGGATCGCCGGACAGAACCTCGGCCGCCTTGAGGAACGTTCCGGCCGCCTGCTGCTCCCCGAGCGCGTCGAGCACCTTTGCGCGCCGGTTGCGCTCCGCCTCGGCCTGAAGCGCGATCACGCGGATAATCCGCCGGTCGATATCGACCTGCTTGATCTCGACATTGCTGACCCGGATTCCCCAGACAGCCGTTTGCTGGTCGAGGATCTGCTGAAGCTCGGCGTTGAGCCGGGAGCGCTCGGTCAGCATCGCCTCGAGATTATTCTTGCCCAGCACGGACCGGAGCGTCGTCTGGGCGAGCTGGTAGGTCGCCGCCTCGAAATCCTCGACCTGGATGATCGCCTTGTCGGCGTCGAGAACGCGGAAGAAGACGACCGCGTTGACGCTCACCGAGACATTGTCGTGCGTGATGAGGTCCTGGGTCGGCACGGTCAAGACCCGCGTCCTCAGATCGACGCGAACCATCTGCTGAATGAACGGGATCATGATGATCAGGCCCGGTCCCATCGTCCCGGTGTAGCGGCCGAAGGTGAACATGACGCCGCGCTCATACTCGCGATAGACCCTCAGCGCCGCGGCGAGAAAGACCACCGCGGCAACGACGACAATAATGGTCCAGACGAGGGCGTCCAACATTCGCTCGGCCCTTAATGGTTTCGTGGCCGGTCCATGCCGCGATCATTGGGCGACAGGGCGTCTTCCGCCCTTCCCGTGCGCCGATCCCGGCATCGTGTGAAACACAGGATAGCGCTTCGGATGCATGGGGCCCAATCAAATACCCTCAGGCATCCGCTTCCGTTTGCCCTTCCCATCGCTGCGCGCTTATGCCCGTTCGGCCGGTTCCGGCGGCCGCCGCAACGATCCGGGCTCACAGTTCCGAGCCCGCTTGAAGCGACCGTCTCAGATGGTGCTGTAGATAATTATTCCGACCAACACGACGATCGCGACGATCGTAATCGCCCACACCTGTCCCTTGGTCATGCGCCGCATGCTGAACGAATCGCGCGCATAGGGGTCGTCTGGGCTCTGCTGCTTCCCTGCCATATCGATCTCTCCCCATTGCGTTGGAGCAATGTCTCGGTCGTACAAAGAAGACAACACGAGCCTACCAGCGTTGGTTGTCGTGCTTGTTGATTGAGGTCAATTGGGTTGTTTCGCCCGCTGAATTACACGGCATTGCCGAACCCAAAGCGGAGCTCGCCTTTAGGAGCCCGAGGCGAAATAGCTAAATCGAGAGAGCCCCTTTGTCCCCCTGGTGCGTTATGCAGGCGTATGGCGATCCGCCGTTTTGGCTAATGGAGGCCGACCACTATCCGTCGAGTCCTGCGGCAAGGCCGGCGTTGTAGCGAATCTCGGCCTGCCGGAAGGTGGCTCGGGTATCCTCCATGTTCCAGGGCTGTTCGACCAAGGTCTCATGGTTCCATTGGCTGCGCGGTCGCGGCGGATTGAAAAAGTCGGCGCCGTAAACGTGGATCGCGCTCGTCAGTTTCGTGATGGGGTTGGCGACGGAATGAATGATGTCGGGACCCAGGGTCGCCACTTGGCCGGGCCCCATGGACTCGGCGCCCGCCGCTTCGATCTCGGGCCGCGTTCCGAAGCCGGCGCCGCTATCGATGCGGCGCCAGAAGATGTTGTCTTCGCGCCCGCCATAGATGCCGATGACCGCGAACATGTTGTGGTTATGGGGCATCAAGGTCATGCAGGGCGCCCAGACAAAGTTGATCACCGTCACGTCGGCGCATTGGTGCAGGAGATAGACGCCGGCCTTGGTGGGTTCTCCCAGCTCGGAAATGATGCCGGACGGGTCAGACACCGCTTCCAGGACAAGCTCGCGCACGGCCCGCTGGCCCTCAACGGCAGCGGCCTTGCACTCTTCGACAAACCGATCTTTTTGAAACATTGGACTGCCCTTCTTATTGATATCTCGAGCCTACTCGATGACGGGCGACGCGAAAACAGCATTAGCGTGGCGGAAGGGAGCCGCCTGTTGCTCTCTGTCGGTCTCAGGGCGGACTTTCGGCGTGCGCCGGAAAAGCCCGCTTTCCGCGCCAGGGCTGTCGAGCGTGGAAAAATACGCCGCTCGGGCTAGGATCTCGAATATTTGCCGGCTGACGGCAATGGTTCGACGCATCGCAGCGATTGGGCTCGATCATGCTCTTCTTGGAAATCCTCTTTGTGCTTCTGCTGACATTGACCAACGCGCTCCTGGCGATGTCCGAGCTGGCGATCGTCTCCGCACGCAGGAGCCGGCTGCAGCACATGGCCCGTTCGGGCGACCCGCGCGCCCGCGCGGCATTGGGCCTTATTGACGATCCCGGCCGGTTTCTCGCGACGGTTCAGGTAGGCATCACGCTTGTCGGCGTTCTCGCGGGGGCTTTTGGCGGCACGACCATCGCGCACCATTTCGGTACCTGGCTCGACAGCTTCGCGGCTATCGCACCCTACGGCCACGTGCTTGCGGTCGGCATTGTCGTCCTGGCCATAACCTATCTCTCGATCGTGGTCGGAGAGCTCGTCCCAAAGCGTGTGGCGCTCGTCAATCCGGAACGCGTCGCGGCGGCTATTGCCCCGCCGATGCGTTTGCTGTCCCGCCTGGCAAGACCTCTAGTCTGGCTGCTCAAGAAATCGACGGACGCCTTTTTGTTTCCGTTGGGACTTTCCCGCATGCGGGAAACGACCGTGACCGAAGACGAGGTGAAGGGGCTCATCGCCGAGGGTACGCGCGCCGGCATTTTCATGCCGCAAGAGCGCGAGATGATCGAAGGGGTTCTCCGACTCGCCGACCGGGCGGTGCGGATCATCATGACGCCGCGCACGGAGATCGTCTGGCTCGGCATCGACGCCGACCGCGATACGATCAGCCGGGCCGTGAGCGATCGGCGGTTCTCATGCCTGCTCCTGTGCGACGGCGCCGTCGATCACGTGCTCGGTACCATTCATGCCAAGGATCTCCTTCCCCTCGCATTGAAGGGCGAGCCGATAAATCTGAAGGCTGCGATGGCGCCGGTCCTGATCGTCCCGGAAACCACGCCTGTCCTGATGCTGCTGAACCGCTTTCGCCGCGAAAGGATTCACGTCGCGGCGGTCGTCGATGAATACGGCGTCACCGAAGGCATCGTGACGCTCACCGACGTGTTGGAGGCGATCGCGGGCGAATTTCCCGAACGCGGCGAGGCATTCGAGCCCCTCATCGTGCAGCGCCCGGACGGGAGCTGGCTGGTGGACGGGATGTTGCCGCTCGACGAGCTCGAGGATCGGTTACAGCTGCCGGGCCTGCGGAAGGAGACGTCCGCCGACACCGTCGCCGGCTTCGTCCTGCACCGGCTCGCCCATCTGCCCAAATCGGGCGAAAGCTTCCTTTACGGAAACACGCGATTCGAAGTGGCCGACATGGACGGCCTTCGCATCGACAAGGTCCTCATCTCGCGTCCCGGCGTCGATCAACGGCCGGATGGCGCTGCCGGATCGATTTGATTCTTCGGCGGCGCCGGCGAGAAATCGCGCCGCTCTTATCGTTCACGTCTTGAACATCATCGATTCCGAGATAAATCCATTAACCGTACCCACAGCCCCACACTGTGGAGTACCCGCAACTCCCCCCGCGTCTTTTCCGTTGCTCCCCATCGTGGAATGACGCGGGG
>CAZPFL010000036.1:0-29607 GCA_964585785.1 uncultured Rhodospirillaceae bacterium | reverse complement strand
CGATCCTGCACGGCGAGATGGACTGCCTGCAGAATTACGGCCGGCACGCCAACTACCATGGGGTCACGCTCTACACCACGCTCAATCCCTGCATGATGTGCGCGGGCACCATCGTCCAGTTCGGGATCGAGCGCGTCGTCATCGGCCAGGAGAAGGTCACCTTCCCGCCCGAGCACCCCTTCCTCGGCAACATCGACTTCCTCCGCAGCCGTGGTGTCGAGGTCGTGCTGCTCAACGATCCCGGCTGCGAGAAGCTGTTCGCGGACTTCCTCGCCGATCCGAAGACGCGCAAGCTCTGGCTCGAGGACATCGGGATCGACGAGGATCTCTGACGAAGAGTGCGCGCCGGCCGGGCTTCCGGACCAGTCCCTGATACCGCCGCTGAAACAAATGAAACACTTCTCTCGATGCACGGACATCCGATAGAAACATTGCGGTCCTAGCGTCCCGGCCCTTTTCGCACGGCCCGGGCGGTTTTCGCGCTGCGGCAAGGCCGGGCGAAGCGGATGCATCCACCCCTGGGAGGGGCATGCAGAGGAGACCGCAATCATGGCCAAATCACTCTACGAGGAAATCGGCGGCGCGCCCGCCGTCGACGTCGCCGTCGGCGCCTTCTACCGCAAGGTCCTGACCGATCCCGCGATCAATCATTTCTTCGACGGCATCGACCGGAAGAGACTGAAGGCGAAGCAGAAAGCCTTCTTGTCGACGGTCATGGGCGGCCCCGGCGCCTACAATGGAAAGGACATGCGCGCGGCGCATGCGCCGCTCGTCAAACGGGGCCTGAACGACGCGCATTTCGACGCAGTGGTCAAGCATCTCAAGGATACGCTGGAGGAGCTTCGCGTCCCCGCCGGTGCCGCGGCGCAAATCGTAGAAGCTGCCCGCAGCCTACGGAACGACGTGCTGGGGCGCTGAATCGCGCTTCGATCGGGGCACCCGATCGGCGGCGTGGTCCAAATTCACCTGACTTTTCAGGGACTCGTCTCTGTAACGAGAAATTAATGCCTATTTTTTAGGCTGCTCGCAATCGAACGGGCGGCGCGACCGTCGCTGGCTGCTGAACTTCCATGAGGACACGGATCATGAGCAAGACGATCTACGAGCAAATCGGCGGCGCTGCGGCGGTGGATGCGGCTGTCGATATCTTCTACGACAAGATTCTCGCCGATAACGCGATCAAGCAGTTCTTCACCACCGTTGACATGAAGAAGCAGCGGGCCAAGCAGAAGGCCTTCCTCACGATGGTCTTCGGCGGCCCGAACAAGTATGACGGCGCCGACCTGCGCAACGCGCATGCGGGGCTGGTCGCAAAGGGGCTAAACGACCTGCATTTCGATGCGGTTGCGAAGCATCTCAAGGCGACACTGGAGCAGCTCAAGGTGCCCGCCGAGCTGACGAGCCAGATCCTCGCCATCGCCGGCAGCGTCCGCAACGACGTCTTGGGGCGCTAGGCGCGCTCGACCCAGCCGCGCTCGAGATAGGGCGTGTCGCCGACGCGGCTCCAGGCGAGGTGTGCCCGGTAGCCGTCGACGCCATCCGCCGTAGCCGTCCCGCTTACCGCTTCCATCTCCACGGCGTCGCCGTCGGCCAGCGCTTCGCCGAGCACGCGCCCCTGTATATGGGGCGGCACCGGCAGGCCGAGCACCCTCAGCATCGTCGGCAGCAGATCGACCAGCCCGGCCGGCAACGGCGATGACCCGCCGCGCCGGAACGCGTCGCCCGCGACCGCCAGCCAGGTCTGCAGCTCTATGGGATGGAGCCCGCCATGCAACCCGCCGCCGACCGGATAGGCCGCGTTCTGCAGCGTGTAGCCGATCCGGCCTTGCGGGTTGGCGCGGTCGTCGCTCGCCAGCACGAGGCCGATGTCGGGCGCGCGGCGGTGGTCGATGAGCAGCTGGTCGTGGCGCAGCGCGCCCTCGCCGTCGCGGGTCGAGACCGGGCCGCACCAGGGCTGCCGCTGCAGCCAGGCGAGGAGCCGGCGGATCAGATCGGGATCGCTGTCGCGCACATAGATCCCGCCGGCGCTGGAGAGCGCGAGCGCCGCGTCCGCGCCGTCCGACACCGTCTCGCCGACGCTGAAGCCGGCCGCCCGCATCCGGCCCGCGATGTCGATGCTTTCCGCCGCCACGGTGATCTGGCCGTGATCCGACAGCGTGATGACCTGCAGCGCGTCGCCCGGTCCGGCCCGTTCGCGCCAGTCGAGGATGCGCCCGAGCTGCGCGTCGAGATGGCGCAGCGCCGCGAGGTTGGGCGCCGTGCCGATCCCTTCGAAGTGGTAACTGTTGTCCGGCTCGCAGTACCACAGCACGGTCACGTCGGGACACAGCACCGGCTCGATGTAATCGAGATAGACATCCGTCGTGTAGGTCAGCCAGTCGAGCGACGGGATCGCGTGCGGCGGGACCGGCCCGATGCGCTGCTGCAGCTCGGCGATGCAGGCCGCCGGGACCGAGGCGTCCGGCCGGTGCAGCGCGAAGCGGAACAGGCCGAGCGCTTCCGCCTTGTGGCTCAGCATGCGGCAGCCGCCGGGCGTGCCCGCGCTCAAGACCGCGAGCGACTTGCCCGCCTTGTCGAGGATCTCACCCATCACCGGCACGTCGACCAGCTTGCCGCCGAGCCGGCGGTCGCCCTCGGCGAGCTGCGTCTCGTCGCCGGTGTTGAACAGCTTGCCCGGCGCCGCAACGGGATCGAGAAACTTGTTGCCGACGATGCCGTGGCGCTGCGGGTAGCAGCCGGTGACCATCGCCGACTGGTTGACCCGCGTCTCCGTCGGAAACGTCGAACGGCTGTGCGGGAAGCGGAAGCCGGCATCCGCAAAGGCGCAGAGATTGGGCATCAGCGCCGGCGTGACCATGTCCGGCCGCAGCGCGTCGAAGGCGAGGATCAGGATACGTCGGTCGGCCTCGGCGCGCGGCACGCGCTACCCCCCACCCCGGCCCTCCCCCGCAAGGGGGGAGGGAGAAGTCCGGACATCGCGTGCCCTCCCCCTCGACGGGGGAGGGTTAGGGTGGGGGTGAGGCTCGCGGCACGACACCCGACGGTCACGCATCCGCGGCCGCCTCTTCGGTGTTGATCTCCTCCGGCGTGCCGCCGAGGCTGCGGATCAGGCCCATCACCTCGTCCCGGCAGCCGTCGAGCGCCGCCGCGTCGGTGCCGCGCATGACCAAGCTGACCCGGAAGTGGCCGCGCGAATACTGCGGGTAGCTGCCGATGTCGATGTCGGGATGCGCCTTCTGGATCGCGCCCAGCCCCGCGGCGACGTCGCCCTCTCCGAGCGTGCAAAGGACGGTGCGCGACAGCACCGTCGCCCCGCCGACGAGCCCGCCCTTGATGCCTTCCAGCATGGCCTGCATGATCGACGGCACGCCCGCCATGACGTAGACGTTCTCGACGTTGAAGCCCGGGGCCGTCGAGATCGGATTGTCGATCAGCGTCGCGCCCTCCGGCGTCTTCGCCATCCGCAGCCGCGCCTCGTTCATCTCGCGCCCCATCTGCTTGTAGTGCAGATCCATGCGGCGGAACGCCTCCGGATGGATGATCAGCTTGAGCCCGAAAGCCTTGGCGACGCTCTCGGCGGTGATGTCGTCATGCGTCGGGCCGATGCCGCCCGTGGTGAAGACGTAGTCGAACTTCTTGCGCAGCGTATTCACCGCATCGATGATCTCGCCCTCGATGTCGGGAATGACGCGCACCTCCGTCAGGCGCACGCCGACCTCGTTCAGCACGGTCGCGATATGGGCGAGGTTCTTGTCCTGCGTGCGGCCGGAGAGGATCTCGTTGCCGATGATCAGCAGCGCCGCGGTAACGGTCTTCTTGTCGGTGGCCATGGCTCGACCCGGTTCTTCTGTGAATGCGCCTTCGAATGATAGCGGATCATAGCGTTCCGCGCCGCGCTGTCACCTGTCCCGTGCTGCCGCCGGGTGCTGCGGCGTCAATCTTTCAGCTCCGGCGCCGCGCCGCCCGCCGGCGGGATGTTGAAGGCATTCAGCGTGATCGCGACCACGCCGTAGAAGCCGATCAGCCCCATCAGGTCGATCAGCGCCGGCCGGCCGAGCAGCGAATCGACGCGGTGGAAGGTTTCGTCGCTGACCGACTTCTTCTCCAGCACCTCGTGGCAGAAGGCGTAGACCGCTGCTTCCGTCTCGTCCTCGATCTTGGGCGTCTTGCCGTCGCGGATCGCGGCGATCACGGCCTCGTCGATGCCGACCTCGCGCGCCGCGTTGCGGTGCGAGTGCCAGGCATACTGCGCCTTCGCGTTACGGCAGGCGATGATGGTCGCGAGCTCGACGATCCGCCGCGGCAGGCCCGAGCCGAAGCGCACGCGCCGGCCGAAGGTCTCGGCGATTTCGGAAAATTCGGGATTGGCGAGCCAGATCCGGAACGGCCCGGGCAGCTTGCCGCGCTTGCCCAGAACCATGTCGTAGACGCGGCGCGTTTCCGCATCCATCTTCGACGGGTCGGGCTCCTCGAAACGCGCCGCCCCGGCCGCAACCGTCTTGTCTGCCATGGCCGGGGCTCCTTCTCTTAGAGGCTCAGTGCTTGTAGCTCGGGTCCATGCGATCGAGCCGGCGCAGGTGCCCCGGCCAGCCCATGTCGCCGAGCTGGGTGCCGCGCTTGACCATGCCGTCGCGGGAATGGGTCGCGACCGCGTGCGGCACGAACTGCAGCTCGGCGCCCGTGTTCATCGCATCGACCTGCGCCTGGCAGGACTTCTCCAGCCGGAACATCAGGTTGAACGCATCGGGGATGGTCCGGCTGCAGGTCAGCAGGCCGTGGTTGCGCAGGATCATCGCGTCGTTCTCGCCGAGGTCCCGTTGCAGCCGTTCCCGCTCGTCGAGGTTCGTCGCGACGCCTTCGTAGTCGTGATAGGAGATGCACTCATAAAAGCGCATCGAATGCTGCGTCAGCGGCAGGAGCCCGCATTCCATCGTCGACACGCCCATGCCCGCTCGAGTGTGGGTGTGTAGCGCGCAGAACACATCCTTGCGCCCTTCCAGCACCGCGCTATGGATCGTGAAGCCGGCCGGGATGACCGAATACTCGGTGTCCTTCGTCAGCTGCTCGCCGTCGAAGTTCACCTTGATCAGGCTGGAGGCCGTGATCTCGTTGAAAAACATGCCATAGGGGTTGAGCAGGAACGCATCCGGCTCCCCGGGCACGCGCGCGGATATGTGCGTGCCGACCATGTCCGACATGCCGTAGAAGTCCACCAGCCGGTAGCACGCGGCAAGGTCGACGCGGGTCTGCCACTCCTCGGGGGTTACGTCGTCGCGAAGCGCCATTGTTCGTTGTCCTTTTCCTAATCCCTTGCGCGCTCAGTGCTTGTAGCTCGGGTCGATCCGGTCGAGCTGCCGCAGCAGCGGCGCCCAGGCGCGCGTAGCGCCGATGGCTTGCCGGTTCTTGAATTGCTCCTTGGTGTAGTCCTGCACCGCCGGCGCGATCTCGATCCTCTTGGTGCCGGCGGCCATGCCGTCGACCTGCGCCTGGCAGGCCTTCTCCAGCTTCTCGATCAGCTGGAAGGCATGCGGGATCGTCTTGCCGCAGGTCATCAGGCCATGGTTGCGCAGGATCAAGGCGTCCTTGTCGCCGAGATCGCGCTGCAGCCTCTCGCGCTCGTCGAGGTTCGTCGCGGGCCCTTCGTAGTCGTGGTAGCCGATGTTGTCGATGAAGCGGGCCGAATGCTGCGTGATCGGCAGCAGGCCGCATTTCAGCGCCGAGATCGCCATGCCCGCCCGCGTGTGCGTGTGCAGCGCGCAGTTCACGTCATGACGCACCGCATGCACCGCGCTGTGAATCGTGTAGCCGGCGAGGTTGACGGGATATTCGCTCTCGCTCAGCAGGTTGCCGTCGAGGTCGACCTTGATCAGGCTCGACGCCGTGATCTCTTCGAAGAACAGGCCATAAGGATTGATCAGGAAGGCGCCCTCCTCCCCCGGCACACGGGCGGAAATATGGGTGCCGGTCAGGTCCGACATGCCGTAAAGATCGACAAGCCGGTAGCAGGCTGCCAGATCGACGCGGGTCTGCCATTCCTCGGGCGTGACCTTGTCGCGGATCGAGGGAATTTCTTCAGGGGCCAGAGCGATTGCTGCCGTCGCAGACATCGGCGTTCCTTTCTCTCGGATACGGGTCGGGTACGGAATTGGGGCCTGAGCAAGGCCGAAACGGCGCCTTTGCGTTACTATATAGCATATGGAAGCGGCTGCGCTAATCTGTCGCAAGCATAAACTGAAAATGGCGGCATTCCAGCCGGTTCGCCCGGCACCGCGAAACGAGAAAGGACCATCATCGATGCGCGTGCTCACCGTGCTGCCGCAGGACGACCTGCGGAATGTTGCCCCCGCCGCAAAGGCCATCGAGGCCGCCGGCTACGACGGCGCGATGAGCATGGAGAACAAGCACGAGCCCTTCCTGCCGCTCGCCGTGGCGGCGACGGCGACCGAGCGCCTCCAGCTCATGACCGGGATCGCGATCGCCTTCGCGCGCAGCCCGATGGTCGTCGCCGAGGCGGCGCACGACCTGCAGACCGCATCGGGCGGGCGCTTCGTCCTCGGGCTCGGCACCCAGGTCAAAGGGCACAACGAGCGCCGCTTCAGCGTGCCCTGGAGCCCGCCCGCGCCGCGGCTGCGCGAGTATATCGAGGGACTGCGGGCGATCTGGCGTTCGTGGGAAAAGGGCGAGCCGCTGAACTACACCGGCAAGCACTACCAATTCACGCTGATGACGCCCAATTTTATCCCCGAGCTGAACGGCCTCCCGCCGATCCCGGTGACCATCGCCGCGGTCGGGCCGGTGATGCTCAAGCTTGCGGGGCGGCTCTGCGACGGCGTGCGGCTCCACCCATTCTGCACCCGCAAATACATCGAGGAGCGCGTGCTGCCCCGGCTCGGCGAAGGCCTCGCGGAAAGCGGCCTGCCGCGCGACCGGTTCGAGATCACCGGCGGCGGCTACGTCGTCACCGGCCCGGACGAGGAAAGCGTGGCCAGGATGTTCGAATGGGTGCGCTACCGGGTCGCCTTCTACGGCTCGACGCGGAGCTATTTCCCGGTGTGGGAGACGCACGGGCTGGAGGATCTCGGCCTCAAGCTGCACGAGATGTCCAAACGCGGCGAATGGGGCAAGATGGCCGCCGAGATCCCGGACGACGTGGCCCGGATGTTCGCCGCCGTCGGCACGCACGAGACCATCGTCGGCGAGATCGAGAAGCGCTACGGCGGCGTCTCGGACGCGCTCAACGCGTCGCTGACCACCGAATTCGACCCCGGCCTGACGCCCGACCTCATCCAGGACATCCAGCGCCTGCCAACCCGCTTCACGGGGTTCCGCAAGGACTGGTAGCGGACGGGACCGGCGCCTTCCCGGTTACGCGGGCCTTCCGGCCGCGATCTTGTCCCGCCCACGGCATGTAAGGATGACCTCGAACAGGTTATTTACAAATTTGCCTTTGCGAGGCCATCTGAAGACAAATAGGGAATTTACAAAAAACTAGTGTTAAAGATCTGGAGACCCAAATACGTCTCGTCGGCATGCCATTTCTTAACCAAATTTTGCGGGCCGGTCGCTTTGGAAGGACGCCGTCTTTGAAGATGCTGCTGCCGCTGTGGCGGCGATATGCCGACGTGAATATCGCGCTCGCGGATCAGGCGATAATCAGCGCCGCCAACTTCATCACGGCGATTCTGCTAGCGCGATTTCTCGGCCTCGGCGAGTTCGGCGTATACACGCTGGCGTTTCTCGGCATCGATTTTCTGCATACCCTTCAACATAGTGTCATCGTCGCCCCGTTGATGAGTTTGCTGCCGAAGATAGATGCGCCGGGAAAACGGCGGTATCTTGATACGTTGATCGTCGTCCAATTTCTGTTCACAGCCGTCATCCTGTGCCTCGCCCTGGCGGTCATGGCCACGGTTGGATGGGCCGACAAGGCGTGGCAGGGCAACGGGCTGCTCTGGCCGTTCGCGGCGGCGGCTCTTGGCTCCCAGCTGCAGATGTTTCTCCGCCGGTACATGTTTGCGACGGGGGCGAACTGGGCGGCAATGCTGTCGGACACGCTGCGCTATCCGGTGCAGATCGGCGTACTCGCCTATTTCCTGACAACGAGGAAAATGGACGCTGCGTCAACCCTTTACGTTGTCGCTACTTGCGCCGCCTTCGGCACCGTCGTCGCCCTGGGACGCTTGCGTCCCCTGGCCGTGAGTATCCGGTCCCTGCACGACACCGTGGCGCGCAATTGGCAGTTCGCGCGCTGGTATCTCGGTTCCGAAATAATGCGCTGGGCCACCGGGCAGCTTTACGTGGTCATGACGGGCGCCCTACTCGGGCCGGTCGCGGTCGGCGCCATGCGCGCGACCCAGAATCTTGTGGCGGCCTGCCATATCCTGATCCTGGGATTGGAAAACGTTATCCCGATCAGAGCATCTGAGCATTTCAATAGCGGGCAGATTCGGAAGCTCGTCGGCTATCTGAAACAAATCTCGATCTTCGGCGGCGGGGTCGTCGTCATTTTTCTGATGACGATCGCCATCGCGCCCATGTTTTGGCTCCACCTCGTCTACGGCAAGATGTACGGCCAATACAGCTATCTGGTCTTGTGGTGGGTAATGATCTATCTCGTCAGCTTCTTCCACACGCCGCTTTATTGCGGCTTGCGGGCTGTCGAAGATACCCGGATGATTTTCCGCTCCCAGGCAGTCATGACCGTGTGGACGATCCTGAGCGCCTATCCACTAATCTATTACTTCGGCATCGCCGGTTCGGTGGCCGGAATATTGGTGGCTGCCGCCGCACAGCTTTGCTTGCTCGCCTACGGCTTCTCGAGACATATACCAACGTAGTATGACGAAATATACGTCCTCTGACGTTCGGTCGCATGCTGATGCTCATAACCGCGCAATAAATTATCTTCTGGACATATCAACGATCAGATCTGAAATGCTTATTTCATGACACGGCACACTGCGTTAATGCGTGCCCTGGCCTCCACACATGGCCGCCAACATCCCTTCGCCTGATCGATCATCGTCTATTTTAATTAATCCAGACGAGCTAGATAATAAGCGTACAACTGTGACCTTACGGATAGAAACTTCCGCTACCTTGTATTCTTACGGTTAAGGCTTACAATCGCCACCAATCATTATTTTACAATATCTTACGAGGGAACAGGGGTGTTCATTTTTTGAGGGAAAGGAGTGATTTCAGCCACGATTAAGAAGTGGAGATTTGCAAATGCCGGACTCGCACTTTGGGCACAATAGTGCCACGCCTTGCGTCACGATCGGAATGCCTGTTTACAACGGCGGAAAATTTATCGACGCAGCAATACAGTCCATACTCGCACAGACGCATCAAAATTTTACGCTCGTTATCGCGGACAACGCGTCTACCGACGAGACGCAAACGATATGCAGGCGTTATGCGCGTTTAGACAAGCGCATTCATTATATACGCAACGAAACGAATATTGGGGCGTCGCTCAATTGCAATAAGCTATTCAAACTGTGCTCCACAGAATATTTCAAACTGTGTGCACATGATGATATTCTCCTACCGACGTACTTAGAATCCTGTGTCTCAGTTCTAGAAAAGGATCCGTCGGTCGCCTTGTGTCATAGCAGGACAAAATATATTGATTTCTCTGGACGAGACATCCCTTACAGCGATAACGAGCATGCGTTTGTCGATCAGAGCAGTGGATATTCGTGGCGGTTTGATCCCGAAGGAAGACAACTGGATTCCCGTAGCCCAACCAAACGATTTGATGACTTTATTCGCAAAACAATCACGACACTGGAGGTTTGGGGCGTAATCAGGAATACATTGCTGCAAAAAGTTCGCCCATTTTCACCCTATTTCGGGTCGGATCGCGTCACTTTAGCAGACCTGATCCTGCTCGGACGATTTGTCGAGATCGATGATGTTCTGTTCCTCAAGCGGTGTCACGAAGAGCAAGTCACGATACAGCCGGTCGCGGATCGTGCGGCGGCATGCGGCGCAGAGAATCCAAAAACGGTCCGATTTAGCGGCGCTTTGTGCTTCCTGGATTATTTGTCGGTGATCAAGCACTGCTCTTTACGCTTCTGGCAAAAAGCGGCCTGCCTCTTATCCCTCGGACGGCTCGTTGTGCGCAAAGAGACCATGTTCAAGTTGTTCGTTCCTGGCGCCTATAATTATTTCGGAATCGATTTTGACCTTTCGTTCCTGAAATCCTTCGGGCCGGGAAGTATCGAATAAGGAAGCACGGCAGACGCGATCCGCCGAGAGCTCCCCCCGCCGGTGAAGCGGCCCGGCAAAGCGGCGGAGATTACCGGTGGCGGCTACAGCATCACCGGTCAGGGCAAAATCCCGGCTCTCGCGGCGGTATTAACCTGCCCTTGTCCCGCGGAATTGTTTCCTTGACGTTAACCTTTGTGGCGTAGTGTCGATCCCGAGCCTGGACACCGACCCGGGAAGGCCATTGGGGAATGGCGCCAATTCCTGCGGCGCGATGCGAATATTTCCGCCTTTACAGTGGTTTGTTTCGGGAAAGGACAACACGCGGGTAAGTTGTTCTTAACTCATATTCCGTAACGTTAATGCTACGACAGAACGTCAACCAATCCGCCAAGCCGAATGGTTCAATCGAACGACAAATCGCGCAATGGCATCGGCTCGAGTCCCGATTTGCCTGATAAGGCCGCCGTTCTCAACGACGCGGTCGTGCTGATCGTCGAATCGGACGCCGGCCGGCGGCAGGATATTGAGGATCAGCTACGGGCGGCCGGCTTCGCCAGGCTGTCGACCGTGCCGGACGAAGAAGGCGCCGCCAAGGCGTGCCGCGCGACGACGCCCGACGTGATTCTGCTGCAGGCATCGCCCGACGGAGCCGACGCGCAAGGCCTCGCCGACCGGCTGCGCGCGATCAGCCCGAGCCATCACCTGTCGATCATCTACCTTTCCGGCGACCGCGACCCGGAAAGCGGCGCGGCGCCGGCCGGCGGCGACGATGTCCTCTCGCTGCCCCGCGACATGGCGCTGCTGACGCAGCGCGTGACCGTCCATGCCTCGCTGCATGTCCTGGAGCGCACGCTGCGCACCGAGCGCACGGCCATGGAAGACGTCATCGCCAAGCGGACGAACCGCCTGAACAAGGCGCTGGACCTGCTGCGGGATGCCGAGAAGCGCCTCGTCTCCGAGCTGTCCCAGGCAAAGAACGAGTCGCGGGAACGCATCGACTACTTCGCCGAGACGCAGCACGAGCTGCGCACGCCGCTCAACGCGATCTGCGGCATGTCCGACGCGATGCGGCAAGAGATGTTCGGCGCCATCGGCAATGAGAAGTACAAGGACTACGCCAACAACATCTTCCAGTCGGGACAGCATCTGCTGTCGATCATCGACAGCCGCCTCGAGCTGTCGCGTATCGAAGCGGGCGCCGACCCGCTCGAAATCGAAGAAGTCAATATCGCCGGCGTCATCGACGAGACGGCCGAGATGCTCGGCCAGATCGCCCAGAAGGCCGACGTCGAGCTGAAGGTCGATGTCGAGCCGAACCTGCCGATCATCCAGACGGACCGGCGCAAGCTGCGTCAGGTGCTCGTCAACCTCGTCTCCAACGCGATCAAGTTCACGCCCGAGAAGGGCCGCGTCACCCTGGCGGTCAAGAAGAACGCGCAGAAGGGCGTCCTGGTGCTCGTCGTCTCCGACACCGGCATCGGCATGTCGGCGAACGACATGCGCGACGTGATGAAGCCCTACCGTCGGCTCTCCGGCGACCGGCGCAGCGGCGAGCGCGGCGCCGGGCTGGGTCTGTCCATCGTGCACAAGCTCGTGGAGACGCTCGGCGCAACGATCGAGATCGAGAGCACACCGGGCCGCGGCACTTCGGTCAAGATCGAGATCCCGATGACCGTTCCGGGTCACGCGGTTCCGAGGGCCGCCGCCGGCTGACCGCAAGCATGCGCCGCCGTCACTCGCCGGCTTTGTAGCGCTGCTCCATCGCGTCCAGCACCGGCAATCCCATCAGCTCGCTGAGCTCGGTGAAGTTGACCTGGAATTCCGGGCGCGGCTTCGGCGCATCGTCGAACATGCCTTCCTTGAACACCGCGATCGCGTTCAGCATGCCGCGCACCGCCGCCGAGCTGAGCATACGCGGATAGGTGACCATGGCGACACCCATGCCCTGAAGCTGCTTCGCCGTCAGCAGGGGCGTCGTCGAGCGCGGCTGCAGGCCGAAGCCCATGTTGCAGACGTACGGCCGCGGCACGTTGCGTGCGACGCGCTCGATGTCGGCGGCGGAGAGCAGCGCGTCGGCATAGAGCGCATCGGCACCCGCTTCGGCGTACATGTTGAGGCGGTCGATGACGTCATTGACCCCGGTGATCGCCGCCGCGTCGGTGCGCGCCATGACGACGAAGTCGGGATCGCGGCGCGCGTCGGCGGCGGCCTTGACCTTTTGCACCATCTCGGCGGCCGGGATCACGTCTTTGCCCTTCATGTGCCCGCAGCGCTTGGGCCAGACCTGGTCCTCGATCATGATCGAGGCGAGGCCCGCATCCTCGAAGCCGCGCACAGTGAAATGCACGTTCACGGCATTGCCGTAGCCGGTGTCCGCGTCGGCGCGCATGGGAATGTCGACGCAGCCGGCGATCGAGCGGCAGGCCTGGAGGTTTTCCTGGAAACCCATGATCCCCTTGTCGGCCCAGCCGAGATGGCTTTCCGACACGCCGGCGCCGCTCACCGTCGCCGCCTTGAACCCGGCCGCCGCCACGATGCGCGCGCTGAAGCCGTCATAGACGCCGGGCGCCACCAGGATCTCCGGCGCCTGCAACAATTCCCTGAACCGACGCGCCTTGCTTGTCATGCCGTTCCCGCCTTCCGTTATGCGCCGGCCGAGGCGGCGCGATTTGACCAGGAGCCATCGAATATGAGCTAAAGGGAAGAGCGCTGCGCGCCCCCGCCCCGCGCGGCCGATCCGGCCGCCTGCCCCCTACGATACCGGAGGATGCCGACCATGGACAAAACGGAGAAGCAGCTTGTCGATTTCGCGAGCGGGCTCGCCTATGCCGACCTGCCGAAGGCAATGATCCGCGCGACCAAGGGGAGGATGATCGATTCCATGGGCTGCGCGATGGCGGCCTTGCTGGCCCCGCCGGTCAAGGCGCTGCGGCATGTCGCTTTGCCCGTCGCCAGCGGCGGCGCGCGCCTGTTCGGGACGCTCGTCCGCACGACCCCGGACATGGCCGCGCTCGTGAACGGCACGATGGTGCGCTATCTCGACATGAGCGATGCGCATCTGAGGCTGAGCTCGGCGCATCCGTCGGACAACATTCCCGGCCTGATGGCGATCGCGGAAATCACCGGGGCCAGCGGCAAGGACCTGATGCTCGCCATCGCCATCTCCTACGAAGTGCAATGCACCTTCTGCGAAATCGTGCCGAGCCACGGCAAGGGCTGGGACCAGCCGGTGTCGGGCGCGCCCGCCGCGGCGCTGGCGGCGGGGCGCCTGCTCGGGCTCGATAAGGCACAGCTGCGCCACGCGCTGGCGCTTTCCGTCATCCCCAACATCGCGACGATGCAGACACGCACGGGCGAGCTCTCAATGTGGAAAGGAGTCGCCGGACCCAACGCCGCGCGCCAGGGCATCTTCGCAGCGCTGATGGCGCAAGCCGGCATGACCGGGCCCCAGGACTGCTACGAAGGCAAGTTCGGCCTGTGGCAGCAGACGATGGGCCAATCCTACAAATTCCCGATCCCGCGCAGCTTCGCGAAGCACCAGTTCGCGCTGATCCGCACCAACATCAAGATCTACCCCGTGCGCGACGCCATCCAGGTGCCGATCACCGCCGCGCTCAAGCTGCGCGAGACGCTGAAGGTGGAGGAGATCGAGTCATTGCGCATCGACACCTATGCGAAGCATTTCGCCGTCCCCGTGAAGGACCCGGCGCTGTGGGCGCCGACGACGCGCGAGACGGCGGACCATTCGCTGCCCTTCTGCGTCGCCGTCGCGCTGATCGACGGCGCGGTCACGCCCGAGACCTTCGCCCGCGGTCGCTTCCTAGACAAGGACACGCAAGCGCTGATCAAGCGCATGACGGTCGAGTTCGACGCCGGCTTCGAGAAGGCCGCGCCGGCGACGCGCAGCTGCCGCATCGTCGCGACCCTGAAGAACGGCAAGACGATGTCGGCGGAGCATCGTCAGACGCCGGAGGATATTCAGCGCGGCCCCAGCGACGACGCCTTCGAAGCGAAGTTCCGCACGCTCGCCTCCCGCACGCTGGAGCCCGACGCCTGCGACAAGATGCTCGACGCGCTTTGGCATCTCGACAAGCTGGACCGGATTGATAGCATCATAGATCTCACGGCGATCTGATCCCCATCCGGAAGGCACCTCCATGGCAGGCAAGACCTCGTTACCGCGCGTCGCGGTCATCGGTACCGGCGGCACGATCTCATCCGTCGGGCGCGACAGCCTCGACATCGCGACCTATGCGGACAACAAGAAGAAGTACGAGGTCGACGAGCTGCTCGCCGCCTTTCCCGAGACGGCGAAGGTCGCGACCATTCTGCCCGTACGCTACAAGGCGGTCGGCAGCCCGGCGATCGGCCCGACGGAGTGGATCGAGCTGGTCGAGCTGATCGACAAGACGGCGAAAGAGAACCCGGACCTCGACGGCTTCGTCGTGACGCACGGCACGGCGACGCTGGAAGAGACCGCCTACATGCTGAACCTCACGGTGAAGGTCGATAAGCCCGTCGTCCTGGTCGGCGCGCAACGCCCTGCCTCCGCGCTCAGCACCGACGCCGGGCTCAACCTGCTGAACGCGATCCGCGTCGCGGGCGCGCCGGAATCACGCGGCCTCGGCGTGCTAGTCATGCTGAACGACGAAATCCAGGCGGCGCGCGAAGTGGTCAAGACCTCGACGCTACGGCTGCAGACCTTCCGCACGCCCGACTTCGGCGTGCTCGGCCATGCGGACGCCGACAAGATCGCCTACTACCGGAAGCCGATCCGCCGGCATGCGCCGGACACAGAATTTGACATCCGCGGCCGAAAGGACCTGCCGCGGGTCGATATCTCCTTCTCCTACGGCGGGGTCGACGGCACGGCGGTCGACGCTTTCGTCGCGGCCGGGGCGAAGGGCATCGTGGTCGCCGGCATGCTGCCGGGCTCCTGCGGCCCGGGTCAGCTCGAGGCGATCAACGCGGCGGCCAAGAAGGGCGTCGTGCCGGTCCTCAGCACGCGCAACGGCAGCGGCCGGCTGGTGAAAATGAAGAACGGCCGGCCCGACGTCTGCGTGCTGGCTGACAACCTGCCCCCGACCAAGGCCCGCATCCTGCTCATGCTGGCGCTGACCAAGACCAGCGACCCGGACGCCATCCAGCGCCTGTTCGACACCTACTGACGGCCCGGGGTATGATCGGGGCAACCGACCCCCACCCCATACCGTTTCGAGGACCGCACGATGAGTTTGACGATCAACCGCCTTGGCGGCGCGCTGGGCGCCGAGGTGATCGGGCTCGACCTGACGAAGGGGCCCGCCAACGAGGATATGGACCGCATCCACCAGGCCTGGCTCGACCACAGCGTCCTGGTCCTGCGCGACCAGCAGATCACCCCGGAGCAGCAGCTCGCCTTCGCGCGCCGCTTCGGCGTGGCCAAGCCGCATCACCTCAGCCCGAACCGCCATCCGGATTTCCCCGAGCTCCTGGTCGTCTCGAACGAGCGGCGCAAAGACGGCGGCGGCACGCGCGGCTCCGGCCAGCACTGGCATTCGGACTATTCCTACCTAGAAGGACGTTCGACCGCGTCGATCCTGCGCGCGCTGCAGATCCCGTCGGTCGGCGGCGACACGCTGTTTGCGAGCGCCTACCGCGCCTATGACGCGCTGTCGGAGACGATGCGGGACGTGCTCTCGCGTCTCACCGTCAGCTACGACTATGCGCTCGTCTACCAGCGTCATTACAAGGACCGCACGGACCGCGTCCAGCTCACCGAGGATCTGCGCGCCAAGGCGCCGCCCTCCGAGCACCCGATCATCGAGGCGCATCCCGAGACCGGCCGCAAGCTCGTCTTCTTCGACCCGACCTACGCCAACGCCATCGTCGGCATGTCGGAGGACGAGTACGCGCCGATCTTCGATTTCCTAACCAAGCATCTGACGCGGCCGGAGTTCCTCTACCGCCACTCGTGGAAACCCTACGACATGGTGATGTGGGACAACCGCTGCACGCTGCACTACGCGGTCGCGAACTACGACGACGCCGAGCTGCGCAAGCTCAACCGCGTCACCGTGACGGCCGCCTAGCAGACCGGTGCGCTTTCCCAACCCCCTCGTCCGCGGCACGCTGATCCGGCGCTACAAGCGCTTTCTCAGCGACATCGAGCTGAACGGCGAGGCGGTCACCGCGCATGTCGCCAACCCCGGCTCGATGATCGGGCTTACCGAGCCGGGCGCGGAGGTTTGGCTGTCGCCGAATACCAGCCCGACGGCGAAGCTCGCCTGGCGCTGGGAGCTGGTGCGCGTGAACGGCTGCCTGATCGGCGTCAGCACCGCGCATCCGAACCGTCTCGCCGAGGAAGCCATCACATCCGGCCATATTGCCGAGCTGGCCGGCTACGCCGGCTGCCGGCGCGAGGTACGTTACGGTCAGAACAGCCGCATCGACCTGCTGCTGGAGGACGAGTCCAGGCCCCCCTGCTATGTCGAGGTCAAGAATGTCAACCTGCGCCGCGGGCTGCCCGGGCGGGAGACCGCGGCCGAGTTCCCCGACGCGGTGACCAAGCGCGGCGCCAAGCACCTGGTCGAGCTGGGCGACATGGTCGAGGCGGGGGCGCGGGCCGTCATGCTCTATATCGTCCAGCGCGGCGACTGCGACCATTTCCGCCTCGCCGAGGACATCGACCCGGCCTATGCCGCCGGCCTGGCCACGGCCCGGAAGCGCGGCGTCGAGACGCTCTGTTACGCCTGCGACGTGCGGCTGGACGGGATCGACGTGGCCGGCCCCCTGCCGCTGGTCCTTTAAGCGGTTCCACGGCGATTCCGCTTGCGAATCGGCCGGAAGGCGGGCTTTCTGACCCGGAAAACCCGCGGATTGGCAAGGTCTCGGGTCGATCTATCGGGCCTCCGGCCTTTAAATCCATCCGATTTCGCCCTATTTTTGTGATGCAACCCTCAGGAATCGAGCCATTGAGACAGACGAAGCAGGCGCAGAGCGGTCCGATCACCATGCCCAACGGCGTGACTCTTCATGGTCCGGCCGAGTTCGAGGCTATGCGCAAGGCGGGCCGGCTCGCCGCCGAGCTGCTCGACTTCATCACCCCCTACGTGCAGCCGGGCGTGACCACGGGCGAGCTGGACAGGCTTTGCGACAAGTTCACCGTCGATCGGGGCGCCGTATCCGCGCCGCTCAACTATCGCGGCTTCCCGAAGTCGATCTGCACCTCGATCAACCACGTCGTTTGCCACGGCATTCCCGACGACGCTAAAAAGCTGCTGAACGGCGACATCGTCAATATCGACGTCACGGTCATCCTGGACGGCTGGCACGGCGATTCGAGCCGCATGTTCCTGGTCGGCGACAAGGTCGGGGTGAAGGCGAAGAAGCTGGTGCAGGTGACCTATGATTCGATGATGCGCGGCATCGAGGTGGTGCGGCCCGGCGCCACGCTCGGCGACATCGGCTACGCGATCCAGAGCTACGCGGAATCGTTCCGCTACTCGGTCGTGCGCGACTTCTGCGGCCACGGCATCGGCCAGATCTTCCATTGCCCGCCGAGCATCTTGCATTACGGCGCGCCCGGCAGCGGCATGCGGATCGAGGAAGGCATGTTCTTCACCGTCGAACCGATGATCAACGCCGGCCGCTTCGACGTGAAGATCCTGCAGGACGGCTGGACCGCGGTCACCAAGGACCGCAGCCTGTCCGCGCAGTTCGAGCACACGATCGGCGTCACCGCCGACGGTTGCGAGATCTTCACCCTCTCCCCCGCGGGATACACGGCGCCGCCCTACGCCGTTTAGCGGCGGGCGCGCCGGCGGAGGGGACGCGATGGCCGACGGCCTGTCAGACAGCCAGAAAGCGCCCCGTCCCCACTACCACGGTCATCGACAGCGTTTGCGCGACCGCTTCCTCGCCACCGGGGGGGACGGCATGCCGGATTACGAGTTGCTCGAGATGCTGCTGGCGCAGGCGATCCCACGCCGCGACGTGAAGCCGCTCGCCAAAGAACTGCTCGACCGCTTCGGCAGCTTCGCCGGCGTGATCTCCGCCGAGCCGGAACGGTTGCTGGCCATTTCCGGCATGGGCGAGACATCGGTTGCCGCGCTCAAGGTCGTGCGCGCCGCCGCGCTGCGCCTGCTGCGGCAGGAGGCGATGGGCCGCGACGCCATCGGCTCCTGGGACCGGCTGCTCGACTATTGCCGCGCGGCGATGGCGCATGAGACCGTCGAGCAGCTTCGCCTGCTCTTCCTCGACCGCAAGAACGTGCTGATCGCCGACGAGGTGCAGCAGCGCGGCACGGTCGACCACACGCCCGTCTATATCCGCGAGGTGGTGAAGCGCGCGCTGGAGCTAGGCGCCAGCGCACTGATCATCGTGCACAACCATCCGTCCGGCGACCCGACACCGAGCCGCGGCGACATCGAGATGACCAACCAGGTCAAGGACGCGCTGGACAAGATCGGCATCGCGCTGCACGACCACGTGGTGATCGGCCGCAAGGGCCACGAGAGCTTCCGGGCCAAGGGGCTGTTGTAATCAGCCCGCGCGCGCTTCGCGTACGACGCTATCGTCGATGAGCTTGGCCAGCGCGTTCCGGTCGCGCGGCGCCCGCTTCTGCAGCCGCGCAATCCACGCATCCACCCGCGCGAAACGATCGGCCAGGTCGGTCGCCAGCGTTCCCGGATAGATGAAGTAAGGCCAGGCGTCGCGAACGGTATCGAGGTCGAGCTCCGCCGTCTTCGCCACCAGCCGCCAGCCGAGCTCCGGCTCGACCCTTAGGCGCCGCGCCGCCGTGATCAGCGCCCGGACAAAGGCGACGATCCGCGGCCGCAGCGACGGGTCGTCGAGATTGCCCCGCGTGGTGCAGAGATTGAATTTCTCGGTGTAGACCGCCGGATCGTAGAATTCGATCGCGTCGTCGCCGATCCCCTTCCTCGCCCGCTCGACCTGCGGCTCCCACAGGGCCACGGCGTCGATGTTACCGTCACGCAGCGCCTCCGGAAGCCGGCTGACCGGCGCGTCCGTCTTGGCCATGAAGGGCACGCGGATGACGTCCGCCGGCGTGAGACCCACGGTGTGCAGCATCGCCTCCAGGAAAAAATCGGCGGAGGAGTCGAGCTGGGTCCCGATTCGCTTGCCGCGCAGGTCGGCCAGGCTGGCGATGCCGGCCGAGCGCCGCGCGACAATGCGGTACGGGCATTCGGCGACGGTAAAGATCACGCGCAGGTCCGGATTGTCGGCCGAGGCATGCAGGATCTGCGTTTCGGAATTCGTCGCGATGTCCGCTTGTCCGGCCGACGCCAGGCTGGCGAGTGCGCTCGCCTTGCCCCAGAGCGCCATGACGCTGCCGTGCGTGATAACGGTCTTGCCGGGATAGATCTGGTCCGCGGCAAGCAGCACCGGCGCCATCTCCAGCAGCGACAAATTCCCGTATAGCCGCAGCGTGTCGGCGGCGCCCTGATCCGTCGTGTTCATTGCCGCACCCTATTTCGATTGGCTGCGACTATAGGCGCCGGCGCTCCGGGCGGGCAAATGCCGGCCTGCTTTCTGGTTGGGGAGAGCGCGGCGTGCTAGCCTCCATCGACCGGATTCACGGAGAAGGAAGCCGATGACAACACCCGAGGACAGCGCCGCCGACGCGCCGATCGTCGACAGCCACGCCCATGTCTACACGACGGACATGCCGCTTTCCGCCACGGCATGGCACAAGCCGCCCGCGGACGCGACGATCGAACAATACGTCGCCACCCTCGACCGCTATGGGATCAAATACGCCGTGCTGGCCGCCGCCAGCCTGTTCGACGATTACAACGAGTACCAGATCGAGGCGACGCGCAAATACAAGCGCCTGCGGACCACGGCTATCGTCAGGCCCACGATCGACCCGTACATCATGCGCATGATGAAGGACGACGGCGTGGTCGGCATCCGGCTCCAATGGCGCAACGTGAAGAACCTGCCGGACCTCACGGCGCCGGAATACCAGAAGTTCCTGCGTCGCGTGCGCGATCTCGACTGGCACGTCCACATCAACCAGTCGGCCGACAAGCTCGCCGCCCCCGTCGCGACGCTGCAGGCGGCGGGCGTGAAGCTGGTGATCGACCATTTCGGCCATCCGCAGCAGGGCGGCGCGCAATGCGAAGGCTTCCGGGCCGTGTTGCGTGCCGTCGACAACGGCCGCACCTGGGTGAAGCTGTCGGCCGGCTACCGGCTGGAATCGCCGCAGGTCGCGGAGGATTGCGCGCGGGCGCTGCTGGCCCATGCCGGTCCGGAACGGCTGCTATGGGGCAGCGATTGGCCGTTTGCCGCCTTCGAGGACTCGATGCGCTACGAGGACGCCATCGCCAGCTTTAAGCGATGGGTGCCCGATGCGAATGCACGGCGCATCATCGGCGGCGAGACGGCGTTTCGGCTTTACTTCATGTGACAACCGCACGCGCAAGGGCCGAGCGGCCGCGTTAACTGACCCGCCAAGAGGAGGCTGTCATGAGAGGACCGTTAGCAAGGGCGAAGCAACGCATCACCAGCGAGCATGTGGGCGAGCCGCCCGCCGGCACCTGGTCCAACTGCCTGACCGTCGGCACGCAGGTGTTCATCGCCGGCATGACCGCGCGCGGCGACGAATTCGATCAGATGCGCGAAAGCAGCGCCTACGATCAGGCGGTCGCCATCCTGACCAAGATCCAACATCTGATGGAAGCGGCCGGCGGCTCGATCAACGACATTGTCAAGGTCGTGATCTACCTGACGGACATCAACGACCGGGAGGCGGTGTGGAAGGCGCGGCGCGCGTTCTTCGCCGAGCCCTTCCCCGTCTCCACCCTTTTCGAGGTCAGCAAGCTGGTGCGCCCCGAGATGAAGGTCGAGATCGACGCGATCGGGGTGCTTCATTCGGGCGGTGACTAGCGCCGCCCGAAGCGCGGCGGATCAGAACCCGATCGGCAGCGGCCGCGTCAACGCGGCAAACATATGCGGCAGACAGATCCCAAGCGCGGGCCCTGTAGCAGGCATTGCCGAGCCCTCGCTGCCGGATTCCGGCGTCGCTTTCGCGATCGGCCGCGACCCGGCGAAGCTGCGCAGCTCCGGAAAGAACAGGGTCAGGCTCGCGATACGGTCGACGCGATACCCGTCGCCGGCGAGCGGGACGTGCACGCGCTCGATGATCTTGGCGTTCGTGGCATAGGGCACGATCGTCTTGCCCTTGCGGTAGACCGGCCGCCGCGCATGCCGTACGCGCTCGAGATCGAGCTCGACCACCGAATTGTTGAAGCGGTTGGTGACGGTCTCATACCAGCTGCCGGTGGGATCATAGCCAAGCTGTTTCGCATGCTCGGGCCCGATCATGCGCACGCGATACCGGTGCGGCCCGCCCTCGAGCACATCGAGCAGCCGCATATTCGGGAACAGCTGCGGAATGTCTTCGAAATTGAGATGGGCGCCGCCCGGCAACCGGCCCAGCGGGTGAATGTATTTCCAATAATGCACCAGCATCCAGATATCGGGATGCGCATCCTGCGGAACGTTGCCGTCACACGGCATCAATGCGTGCATGCTCATCGATACAATCAGTCTATTCGGTTGTTTCGACGGAAGCGCGACGAATAATGTGCATACGTCCCGATGTTGTTCGCCATCGGGAACGCGCGTTTTTGTTGTAATGGGTGGAGCGCTTTATAAATCGATCGACGAGCGCTTGGGATGCGTCATAACGACGCGAGCATTACAGTACTTACACAACCAAATGTTCTTGTGCATCACGCAAAGCATCGACCGGTTGAGGCACGCCGTCAAAGCCCCTCCAGCACCTTGCGCGTCTCCTCCACCAGCGTCTCGACCAATGCGCCCGCCGACATCGGCCGGTTGAGCGCAACCGCCTGCCCCGCCCACATCGCGAGCATCTCGTCCGAGCCCTGTTTCAGGCTCGCCGCCTGCAGCGGTCCCGTCAGGCTGTATTGCAGTGGGAAGGCGAGCGATTCGTCTTCGTACGGACGCATCTCCTCGATGAAACGGTTGCGGAGGCCGCGCGCCATGCGGCCCGATATGGCGCGCGTCAGCGCCGTGCCCATCGCGCCGCCGCGCAAGAGCGCGTCCCGATAAAGCGGATTGATGCCGGATTCCGGCGCGCTCAGGAAGGCGGTGCCGATCTGCACGCCGCTGGCGCCGAGCGCGAAGGCCGCGGCGATGGCGCGTCCGTCGGCGATGCCACCCGCCGCGATCACCGGCACGCTGACCGCGTCGGCGACCTGCGGGATTAGCGCGATGCTGCCGAGCCCGGTGTCGGCGCTGGGCTCGCGCGTGCCGCGATGGCCGCCCGCTTCGTAGCCCTGGGCAATCACCGCGTCGGCGCCGGCATCCTCGAGCCAGCGTGCTTCTTCCGGCGTCGTCGCCGTGGACAGGATCACCGAGCCTGCCTTCTTCAGCGCCGCGACCGCCTCGCGTGACGGCATGCCGTAGTGGAAACTCACCACCGGCGGACGAATTTCGAGCAGCGCCTCGACGATGCCCTCGTCGAATTCCGGGTAGATTGGCTTCGGTACCGGCACGTCCTTCACACCGAACGCGTCGTAATAGGGCTTGAGGCGCTGCACCATGCGCGCCGCGGCGTCGGCGTCCGGCGGCGGGTTCTCGTGCACGAAGAAATTCAGATTGTAAGGCTTGTTCGTCGCGCGCCGGATCTCGCCCCCTTTCGCGCGCAGGGATTCCGCCGTGTCGCGCGCACAGCCGAGCGAGCCGAGCCCGCCGGCATTCGACACCGCCGCGACAATCGCCGGCGTCGTGGAGCCCGCCATCGGGGCCTGAATGATCGGATGGGTGATCCCGAGCAGTTCGATCAGATCCGTCCGCGGCCACATGGTTCCGACCTCCTCTCGAATGTTCAGCTTCCCGGCCCTTAGCAGCAACCGAGGCGCCTTGGGGAGAGCCAATCCCCCGGGTCGCGCCGGACCAAGACGGCAGACCGAGGATCAGACGGCGCTCAGTCGGCGAGGAATTCCTTGACCAGCTTGAGGAAGCCGCCGAGCTGGTCGTGGTGCACCCAATGGCCGGCGTTGGCGAATTCCTCGACCCGGACGTCCTTGAAATGATCGGCGCGGCCGTCGCTGCGCGGATCCTTCGCCCAGCTGTCCGTGCCATGGACCAGCAGGGTCGGGCATTCGATCGCGCGCCACAGCTCGATCGCCGCGGCGGTCGGCATGGTGAAGGGCGGCGTCGCGCGGATGTAGTTGTCGAACTTCCAGCTGTAGGTTCCGTCCTCGTTCTGGTTGACGCCGTGGATGGTGAGATGGCGCGCCTGCTCCGGCGTGAGATGCGGGTTCGCCTCCTGCATGCGGTTCCAGGCTTCCTCCAGCGTCTTGTAGCGGCGCGGCACGCGGCCCGAGAGGTCGCGGAGCTCGGCGATCCAGCGCTCGAGGCGTTCCTGCGTCGTCATGTCGGGCTTTTCCGACGCGCGGTGCGGCGCAGGGCCGAGCCCCTCGATCGCCACGAGCTTGGTGACGTTCTTCGGGTAGAGGCCGGCGTAGCGCAGCGTGATCGCGCCGCCCAGCGAATGGCCGATGATGCGGATCGGCGTGAGCTTGGTCTGATGCAGGAGTTGGGCGATGTCGTAGACATATTCCGAGATGGCGTAGCTGCCGCCGATCATCCATTGCGAATCGCCATGGCCGCGCAAGTCGGGCGCGATGATGTGGTAGTCGCGGCGCAGCGCCTCGGCCACCCAGTCCCAGTTGCGGCAGTGGTCGCGCCCGCCATGGATCAGCAAAAGCGGCGGCGCGTCGACGTTGCCCCAGTCGACGTAGTGCAGCCGGAGGCGCTGCGAGAAATAGCTGTGCGAGGTAGGACCGTAGATCGGTTCGGGCATCGCGCGGAAGCCTCCTTTCCGGCTGTGGGCGGTCGGGTTCGGCGCTCTCCATACACCCTTCCGGGCCGCTCTGGCGAGATCGCCGTTTTTGCGTTATCAGAATAAGATACGCGCACAGGAAGCCAAATCCCCGCCCGAATTGAGGCTTTTCGAGACTGCAAGGGAAGTTGCCGACCATGAGCAAAGAAGATCCAACCATCGTCCGCCGCAGGCATTCCTCGCACTGGGGCGCCTTCAACACCCTGGTCAAGGACGGCCGCCTGATCGGCGTAGAGCCCTTTGAGAAGGACCCCTTTCCCTCCCCCATCATCCAGTCCATGCCGGACTCGCTCTATGCCGACACGCGGATCAAGCAGCCGATGGTCCGGGCGAGCTGGCTGCGCAAGGGGCCGGGCGCGCGCACCGACAAGCGCGGCGCCGAGCCCTTCGTGCCGGTACCCTGGGACGAGGCACTGGACATGGTCGCGGGCGAGGTCAAGCGCGTGCGCGACGAATTCGGCAATGCGTCGATCTTCGGCGGCTCCTACGGCTGGTCGAGCGCCGGGCGCTTTCACCACGCCAAGACCCAGGTGCAGCGCTTCCTCGGCATGGCCGGCGGCTTCACCGGACAGGTCAACACCTACAGCAACGCCGCGGGCGGCGTGATCCTGCCGCATATCTTCGGCGACAAGGGCATGTCGCGCGGTCCCTACACGAGCTGGGACAGCATGGAGGCGAATACCGACCTGTTCGTCTCCTTCGGCGGCATCGGGGTCAAGAACACGCAGGTCGAGTCCGGCGGCATGGGCGAGCACGCGGTCTGGAAATGGCTCGACCGGCTGAAGGGCGGGCGGATCAAGTTCGTCAGCATCACGCCGCTCAAGGACGACACGGCGGCGTTTCTGGACGCGGAATGGATCGCGCCGCGCCCCAACTCCGACGTCGCCATGATGCTCGGCATCGCGCATACGCTGATTTCCGAAGGCCTGCACGACGAAGCCTATCTCGCGCGCTACACCACCGGCTTCGAGAAATTCCGCGCTTACGTCATGGGCGAGACCGACGGCCAGCCGAAGACCGCGGACTGGGCCGCGCCGATCTGCGAGGTCGATGCCGAGACCATCCGCGGCCTCGCCCGCCGCATGGCCGCCGGGCGCACCATGATCGGCGTCGCCTATTCGCTGCAACGCGCCGAGCATGGCGAGCAGACCTACTGGATGGCCGCCACGCTGGCCGCGATGCTGGGGCAGATCGGCGCGCCGGGCGGCGGCTGCGGCTTCGGCTACGGCAGCATGCACGGCTACGGCAACCCGGTCGACCGCTTCGCGGTGCCCGCGATGGCGACCGGCGAGAACCCGGCGCGCAGCTTCATCCCGGTCGCGCGCATCGCCGACATGCTGCTCAATCCCGGCGGCGCCTATCAGTACAACGGCATGGACCGGACCTATCCCGACATCCGGCTGATCTACTGGTCGGGCGGCAACCCCTTCCATCACCACCAGGACCTGAACCGGCTGCTGAAAGCGTGGCAGAAGCCCGAGACCATCGTCGTCAACGAGATCTGCTGGACGGCCACCGCGCGGCACGCCGACATCGTCCTGCCGGCGACGACGACGCTCGAGCGCAACGACATCGGCGCCAGCTCGCGCGACCGCTTCATCATGGCGATGCACAAGGCGGTCGAGCCGGTCGGCCAGGCGCGCAACGACTTCGACATCTTCGCCGATCTCGCCGAGCGGCTCGGCTTCCGCGAGCGGTTCACCGAAGGGCGCGACGAAGAGCAATGGCTGCGCCATCTCTACAATATCTCGCGCCAGCAGGCGGCGAAGAGCCGCATCGAGCTGCCGGATTTCGAGACCTTCTGGGAACAGGGCTATGTCGAGACGGCGGAGCCGACGAAGCCATACGTTCGGTTCGAGGAGTTCTACCAGGACCCGGAGGAACATCCGCTGCAAACCCCGTCGGGCAAGGTCGAGATCTACTCCGAGACCATTGCCAGCTTCGGCTACGACGACTGTCCCGGTCATCCGACCTGGATGGAGCCGGTCGAATGGCTCGGCGGCGAACGCGCGAAGACCTTTCCGCTGCACATGGTGTCGAACCAGCCGCAGACGCGCCTGCACGGCCAGCTCGACGACGGCCGCGTCAGCCGGGAAAGCAAGATCCAGGGTCGCGAGCCGGTATCGATCAATCCCGCCGACGCCGAGGCGCGCGGCATCAAGGACGGCGACATCGTGCGCATCTTCAACGACCGGGGCGCGGTGCTGGCCGGCGCGATCGTCTCCGACCAGGTGCGGCCCGGCGTCATTCGCCTCTCGACCGGGGCGTGGTACGACCCGGCTGAGCGCGGCCGGCCCGGCGCGCTGGAGAAGCATGGCAACCCGAACGTGCTGACCCCGGACCGCGGCACGTCCAAGCTCGCGCAGGGCCCGATCGCCCACAGCGCGCTGGTCGAGGTCGAGCTGTATGACGGCGAAGCGCCGCCGGTCACCGCCTTCGAGCCGCCGCTGGCCGAGAGCGCCTAATTTCCCTCTCTGCCCCTATGGGGCGGAGAGGGTCAGGGAGAGGTGGGGTTGGCCACGAACGACGCCGCGCCTCGGCGTCCCCACCTCATCCGGCGCGCAAGGCGCGCCACCCTCTCCGCCCCTCCGGCGGAGAGGGGAATGACATGAACCTGCAAACCGACAAGAACCCAGGAGACCCGGAATGAAATACGCCCTCGGCGAGCACCGCGTGCAGGCGCATAAGGAAAGCTGGATCGCGCCGAACGCGGTCGCCATCGGCAAGGTCCTCATGAAAAAGGGCTCGAGCGTGTGGTGGTCGAGCGTGATACGCGGCGACAACGAGCTGATCACCATAGGCGAGAACAGCCAGGTTCAGGACGGCTGCACGCTGCACACCGACGAGGGCTTCCCCTGCACGCTCGGCGACAACGTCAGCGTCGGCCATATGTGCATGCTGCATGGCTGCGTGGTCGGCGACGAGACCTTGATCGGCATCGGCGCGGTCGTGCTGACGGGCGCCAAGATCGGCAAGCACTGCATCATCGGCGCCAACAGCCTGATCCCCGAGCACAAGGAGATCCCCGACAACTCGCTGGTTTTCGGCTCGCCCGGCCGCGTCGTGCGCCAGACCGAGGCGCGTCACATCGAGCTGATCCTGGAGACCGCCGACCACTACGCCAAACGCTGGCGCCGCTACGTCCGCGAGCTGCGCGAGGACAACGACTAGAGCCGGACTTTTTGAGCGCCTTCCCTCCCCCCTTGCGAGAGAGGGCCAGGGTGGGGGGACTTCGTGAAAAACACCCCCACCTAAATCCTCCCCCACAAGGGGGGAGGACTTTCCTCGAGACCTTCCTACGACTTACGTCGAGTAGTTCGAGAACTTGGTCGTCGTGGCGCGGGCGGTCCAGTCGGTCTTGACGTTGATCAGCGCCGGTTGGCCGCCGTTGACGGCCTTCTTACCGCGTTCCAGCGCCTCGCGGATGTCGTCCGGGTTCTCGACGAACTCACCGTAGCAGCCGAGCGCCTCGGCCATCTTGTCGAAGCGCGTATAGCCCAGGTCGCGGCCGGGCTTCTCCTTGTCCGGGTCCGCCGTCCAGCCGCCGTTCAGGCTGATCACCACCAGGATCGGCAGCTTGTGACGGGCCAGCGTGTCGAGTTCCATCGCGTTCAGACCGAAGGAGCCGTCGCCGTGCAGCACGACGACCTGCTTGTCCGGCTTCGCCACCTTCGCGCCGACGCCGAAGGGCAGACCGACGCCCATCGTGCCGAAGCAGCCGGAGTTGATCCGATGGCCCGCGGTGAAGGTCGGGATCGCCTGGCGGCCGAAGTTGAGGATCTCCTGCCCGTCGACGCAGAGAATACCGTCGCGGTCCATGAAGTCGCGGATCTCCTTGCAGAGGCGCAGCGGATGCACCGGCGTCTTCGGGTTGGAGAGGATCTCCTCCTGCTCGGCCGTCTTCGAGGAGTTGCGGCCGCGCAGCCGGTCGCGCCAGCCGCTGTAGCTGTCCGGCGTGACGCTGCCCTTGATGCCGCTGGTGAGCTGGGTCAACACCGTCTTGGCGTCGCCGATGATGCCGACGTCGAGCTTGCGCGGGCTGCCCGCGATCTCGTCCGGATCGATGTCGATGCGGACGATCTTGGCATTGGCGTTGAAGCGCGGCGGCGCGGCGTGGCCGATGATGTAGTTCATTCGCGTGCCGATCACCATGATCAGGTCGGCGTCGCGGAAGGCGGTCGAGCGCGCGGTGAGGTAGCAATACTCGTGATCCTCGGGGATCACGCCGCGGCTCTGCGGCGTCGTGTAGAACGGAATGCCCGCCGCCTCGACGAAGGCCTGCAGCTCGGCCGCCGCCTCGGACCATAGGATGCCGGTGCCCGAGATGATGACCGGCTGCTTCGCCTGCTTCAGCAGCTCGATGACCTGCTTGATCTGCGCCGGGTCGCCCGCCGGGCGCGAGCGCTTCGACGGATCCCACGGCTCCGGCCAGTCGATTTTGTTCTCGTCTACCTCATCGTAAAGGATGTCGCCCGGCAGGTCGATGTAGACCGGCCCCGGCTTGCCGCCCATCGCCTCGCGGAAGGCGCGGTTGACCAGTTCGGGAATGCGCTTGGCGCTGTGCACGCGGGTCGACCACTTCGTGCACGGCTCGAACATCGGGAGCTGGTCGATCTCCTGGAACACGCCCCGGCCCTTGGACGCGTCTGGGCTGGCGCCGCCGAAGGCGATGATCGGCGTGCAGTCGGCCCAGGCGTGCGCGACGCCGGTGACCAGGTTGGTCGTGGCCGGCCCGGAAGCCGCCATGCAGATGCCGGGCTTGTTCAGCAGCCGGGCATAGGCGAAGGCAGCCATGGCGCCCGCCTGCTCGTGGCGCACGTCGACGCCACGCAGCCCGTTGGCCATGCAGCCGAGCTCCACATGCATCATGGGACCGCCCATGATGTAGAAGAATGTGTCGGCGCCCTGCTGGCGGAGCGCCCGTGCGACGACTTCAGATCCGATGATGGTCATGTGCGTTCCCTATGTTCGGCGCGACGATATCGCCGGCCCCTCATGGTTCGACAGGCTCACCCTGAGGGCCTCATCCTGAGCCTGTCGAAGGATGAGGCCCGGCTGACTCGATGGCGACGGAGCTAAATCGTGCCGTCCTCCTTGAGCTTCTTCACGTCGCCGGCCGACATGCCGAGCCATTCGGTGAGCACCTGCTCGTTGTCGTGCCCCAGCAGCGGCGCCGGCTGCACCTTGACGCTGTTGCCCGACATCTTCACCGGCCAGGACGCCATCTTGAAGTCGCCGCGGGTCGGGTGGTCGATATGCTGGAAGATGCCGCGCTCTTCGAAATTGGGCTCGTTGTAGATCTCCATCGTGTCGTAGACCGCGCCGCACGGAATGCCGGCGGCGCCGATCGCCTGCATCGCTTCCTGCTTCGTGCGCGACTGGGTCCAGGGAACCACCATGGCGTCGATCTCCGGCTTCAGCGCCGCGCGCTTCTTCGGTGAGTCGAAGCGCGCGTCGTCGATCAGCTCCTCGCGGCCGATCACCTTGAGCAGCCGGTGCCAGTGGCT
>CAZPFL010000035.1:0-30373 GCA_964585785.1 uncultured Rhodospirillaceae bacterium | reverse complement strand
TCCTGCATCTACGGTATCGGCTCGGTCGAGACCTATTCGCAGATGATCGTGCCGCTCAAGGTCGGCCAGCGCACAGATCCGCGCGACATCATGCGCCGCCTCGTCGAGCTGCAGTACCGGCGCAACGACAACAATTTCCACCGCGGCTCGTTCCGCGTGCGCGGCGACGTGCTGGAGATCTTCCCGGCGCACTACGAGGACCGCGCCTGGCGGTTGTCGATGTTCGGCGACGAGATCGAAGCGATCCACGAGTTCGATCCCCTGACCGGCGAAAAAACGGCGTCGCTCGAAGCGGTGCGCATCTACGCCAACAGCCACTACGTCACGCCGAAGCCGACGCTGACCCAGGCGGTGAAGGGCATCAAGGAAGAGCTCAAGAAACGGCTCGACGAGCTGAACCGGCAGAACAAGTTGCTGGAAGCGCAGCGGCTGGAACAGCGCACGACCTTCGACATCGAGATGATCGAGGCGACCGGCTCCTGCGCCGGCATCGAGAACTACTCCCGCTTCCTGACCGGCCGCAATCCCGGCGAGCCGCCGCCGACGCTGTTCGAATACCTGCCGGACGACGCGCTGCTGATCGTCGACGAGTCGCATGTCACCGTGCCGCAGGTCGGCGGCATGTTCCGTGGCGACTTTAACCGCAAGTCGACCCTGGCGGAATTCGGCTTCCGGCTGCCGTCCTGCGTCGACAATCGGCCGCTCAAATTCGAGGAATGGGACGCGATGCGGCCGCAGACCATCTTCGTCTCGGCGACGCCCGGCCCGTGGGAGCTCGAGCGTACCGGCGGCGTCTTCACCGAGCAGGTGGTGCGCCCGACGGGCCTGATCGACCCGGTCTGCATCATCCGCCCGACCGAGTCGCAGGTCGACGACCTGCTGGCGGAATGCAAGGCCTGCAGCGAAAAGGGCCAGCGCGTGCTGGTCACGACGCTGACCAAGCGCATGGCTGAGGACCTCACCGAATACATGGGCGAGGCCGGGCTCAAGGTGCGCTACATCCATTCCGACGTGGATACGCTGGAGCGCATCGAGATCATCCGCGACCTGCGTCTCGGCGTGTTCGACGTCCTGGTCGGCATCAACCTGCTGCGTGAAGGCCTCGACATCCCCGAATGCGCGCTGGTCGCGATCTTGGATGCCGACAAGGAGGGCTATCTCCGCTCGCGTACCTCGCTAATCCAGACGATCGGCCGCGCGGCGCGCAACATCGACGGCCGGGTGATCCTTTACGCGGACAAGATGACCGACTCGCTGGAATACGCGCTCGGCGAAACCAACCGGCGGCGCGAGAAGCAGCAGGCCTACAACGCGGCGCACGGCATCACGCCCGAAAGCGTGCGCAAGCAGATCGGCGACATTCTGGAGAGCGTCTACGAGCGCGACCACCTGACGGTCAACACGGGCGACGAAGCGCACGCGCATCTCGTCGGCGTCGATCTCAAGACCTATATCGGCGACCTGGAAAGCCGGATGCGGACGGCGGCCGCCGACCTGGAGTTCGAGACGGCGGCGCTGCTGCGCGACGAGATCAAGCGGCTGGAAGCCTACGACCTCGACATGCCCGTGGACACCGCGCCGATCAACCCCGAGATCGCCGCCACGATCAAATCCGTGCCCGACGGCATCCTGCCGAAAGGGAAGCGAGCGAAGGGCAAAAGCGGACGCAAGCGGTCCTTCCGCCCGCGCGCCTAAGACCGACGCGTTTCTGATCCGCGCACGGCCACGGCATCCTCGGGGAACTTTCCCGCATCGGTCTCGTTCATCACGGGAAGGTGCATGATTGATGTCTTTTGAAATTCATACGCGAGATCTATTCGATACCGGCGACGAGGCGCTCGCCTCAGCAAAGTGGCTGCTGCGGGATATTCCGTGGCGACATTTCTGCGTCATGCTGGCGACCGGCGCCTTGATCGTATTGGCGGCCTTAGCCGTCGGCGATTGACCGTCATCTCGGCGGCCGTTCGCGCGGGCGCACGTCGCTGACCCCACGCCGCAATCAATTCCCCGTACCCGTCTGTCCTTTATGCCATCTTGCGTTTGCCGCCACGGGGCAAATTGGCGTTATATGTGGCAAATATCCCACAGCCTCACGGCGCATGGCCGCATCGGCCCGATGCCCGGCCGCCGCCTCGCAAACGCCAGGAAACTCGCCATGAAGATCACCGAAGTCATCACGCATCCCCTGTCGGCCAAGCTCCAGCAGAAGAGCTGGACGGCGCATGAGAGCAGCGACAGCGCGCAGCTGATCCTGTTCGAGGTCCGCACCGACGAAGGGATAACTGGCTATGGCGAGATCCAGGGCGGCCCGCAGAAGCTGATCTGCGACATGGCGAAGATCCTGGGCGAGGTCGCCGTCGGCATGGACGCGCTCGGCCACGAGACGGTCTGGGAGAAGCTGCTTTCCACCACCTCGCCGCGCCCCGGCGGACTCGGCGGCTGGGACGGCCTGCCGCCGCCGCTGCCGCGCAACGCGCGGCCGCAGATCATGGCGGCGATCGGCGGCATCGACATCGCGCTCTGGGACATCAAGGGCAAGGCGACGGGCATGCCGGTCTACCGGCTGCTCGGCGGGACACGCAACGAGGTCTTCACCTACGCGACCGGCGGCTACTATATCGAGGGGGCGCCGAAGAACGCCTGCGCCGAGGAGCTCGCCGGCTTCGTCGCGAACGGCTTCAAGGCGGTGAAGCTCAAGACCGGCGCCTTCTCGATCGAGGACGAGGCCGACCGCGTCGGCGCGACGCGCGCGGCGATCGGCAAGGACGTGCTGCTCATGCTCGACCTCAACGCGCCCTACTCGGTCGAGGAATGCATCCGCTTCGCCGATCTCGTCGCGCCCCATGACGTGTTCTGGCTCGAGGAGCCATTGCATTGGTATCTGCAGCCGGCGGACTTCGTGCGCCTCGCCGCGGCCTCGCCGATCCCGCTCGCCCATTGCGAACGCGAGTGGCACCGCTTCACGGTCCGCGACTTCATCGACTCCGGCGCGATCCGCTACGTGCAGTTCGATTCCACGCGCCATGCGGGCTTCACCGAGTCCCTCCGCATCGCCCATTATTCCGCGACCAAAGGCGTCCAGATCGCGCCGCACACCGCGGCCCATATCCATGGGCATATCGTCTCCGCCTTCGGCGACAAGGCCTTCGCCGCGGAATCGCATGGCGCCCATGACCGCCATCCGATCCAGCACGAGGCCTATATCGGCGGCGCCCATATGAAGGACGGTATGCTGCACATTCCCGACACGCCGGGCTTCGGCATCGACATCGATTGGAAGGCCGTGGAGCAGTTTCGCGCCTGATCCTTGAAAGTCAGGGGCGCAGCCTCCTATCCTCACAGCGATGAGCATTCCAAACGCAGCCCTGGTGACCGGAGCGGCCCTGCGTATCGGCCGCGCAATCGCCCTTGATCTGGCGGAGCATGGCTGGGCCGTGGCGGTCCACTACAACCAGTCCGCCCAAGAGGCCGACGCGGTCGTCGCGAAAATCCGCGCGGCCGGCGGCAACGCGGTCGTGCTGCAGGCGGACCTGTCCAAAGAGGCGGAGACGGAGTCCCTGATGCAGCGTGCGGTCGACGCACTCGGCCCGATCGGCTGTCTCGTCAACAACGCCTCCCGGTTCGAACACGATGACATCGAGACCGCCGACCGCGCGTCCTGGGATGCGCATCTCGGAACCAATCTTTGGGCGCCCCTCGTCTTGACCCAGGCGATGGCGCGCCTGCTGCCGCGGGAGCATGAGGGAATCGTCGTCAACATGCTGGACCAGCGCGTCTGGAACCTGACACCGCATTTCCTCTCCTACACAGTGAGCAAGTCGGGCCTGTGGACGCTGACGCGCACGCTTGCCCTGGCGCTGGCGCCGCGCATTCGCGTCAACGCGATCGGTCCGGGCCCGACCCTGGCGAACGAGCGCCAAAGCGACGAGCAGTTTCGCCGCCAATACGAATCCATGCCGTTGCGCAAGCCCGTTGATGTGTCCGAGATATGCGAAGCCGTGCGTTTCCTTATTTCCACGCGTTCCGTGACGGGTCAAATGATCGCACTGGACAGCGGACAGCACCTCGCCTGGGTTCACCCATACCAAAGTGGTGACGCCAGCGATTAATGGTTAAGTCATTGGTATATCGATCCAAGCGCTTCAAATCGCAGAGACTTCCAAACGATCCGACTCGGGTGAAGTTTTGCACAGCGGCTTATTGCCGCTATCTCCGGATGTAAATCCGCGGATTTTCGCGATTTGACAAGTAATGGTAACAAGTGTGGTGAAATTTCATTTTATATTTCAATTGTTTAAAAATTTTGCCTAAATTTTAATCATTTTGGTTAATTGCTTGTGGGACCAATGAAGCGGGCGGCGCTTTTCTCGCTGTCAACAGAGTTATCCACAGATTCCGTGGATATATTGGAGGTAGGATTAACCCTCTGACGAGCACGGAAAATCCGACGGGAAGACCCGGGCTCGATGGCGCCGATAACGGGCAGCCAGCGCCCTATTCGCGTGCGGGAAGGGCCCATTGACGGAGTCGGACCGGACGACGAAATTGATTGAGATGGAGACGCGCAAGGACCGTACGCCGGACGCGATTCCGGGAAAGCAGAGCCGCCGCGGCGGCCTGGCGACCGGGGTCGAAGTCGTGCAAGCAAATCTCGCGACATTGCCCGGCAGCCCCGGTGTCTACCGCATGTTGGGAGACCGCGGCGAAGCGCTCTATGTCGGCAAGGCGCGCAACCTGCGCAAGCGCGTCACGACCTATGCGAGCCCCGCGAAGCTTCCGATCCGCCTGCAGCGCATGATCGCGGCGACGCGGTCGATGGAATTCGTCACGACGCACACCGAAGTCGAAGCGCTGCTGCTCGAATCCAACATGATCAAGCGGCTGAAGCCGCGCTACAACGTGCTGCTGCGCGACGACAAATCCTTCCCTTACGTGCTGATCACCGGGGATCACGACTTCCCGCAGGTCATCAAGCACCGCGGCGCGCAATCCCGCAAAGGACGCTACTTCGGTCCCTTCGCCTCGGCCGGCGCGGTCAACCGCACCATCGTCACGCTGCAGCGCGCCTTCCTGTTGCGCAACTGCTCGGACAACGTCTTCGCCAGCCGCACGCGGCCCTGCCTGCAGTACCAGATCAAGCGCTGCAGCGCGCCCTGCGTCGGCAATATCGGCACGGAGGGCTACGCGGCGCTGGTCGAGCAGGCGCATGATTTCCTCGCCGGCCGGAGCGGTGAGGTTCAGGCCCGCCTCGCGCGCGAAATGCAACAGGCGAGCGACGCGTTAGAGTTCGAGCACGCGGCGGTGTTGCGCGACCGCATCAATGCGTTGAGCCATGTCCGCGCGCACCAGGACATCAACGTGCAGGGCATCACCGATGCCGACGTCATCGCGCTGCATCAGGAAGGCGGCCAGGCCTGTGTCCAGGTCTTCTTTTTCCGCGACGGCCGCAACTACGGCAACCGCGCGTTTTTCCCGAGCCAGAGCAAGGCGGTGGAGCCGGCCGAAGTGCTCGCCGCCTTCGTCGGCCAGTTCTATGACCGGGTGACGCCGCCGAAACTCATCCTGCTGAGCGACAAGCCCGTGGAGCCGGCGCTGTTGGGCGAAGCCCTGTCGGTCCGCGCCGGCCGCCGGGTGCGCCTCGAAACGCCGCATCGCGGCGCGCGCCGGAAGCTCGTCGATCATGCCCGCCAGAACGCCCGGGACGCGCTGGCGCGGCGCATGGCCGAAAGCGCATCGCACCGCCAGTTGCTCGAAAGCCTGGCGGAGACGCTCGGCCTGGATACGCCGCCGACCCGCATCGAGGTCTACGACAACAGCCATATTCAGGGCACCAACGCCGTCGGCTGCATGATCGTGGCCGGGCCGGACGGCTTGATGAAGAGCGCGTACCGGAAATTCAACATTCGCGGCACCGCGAACAAGGGCGACGCGCCCGAACGCGGCGGCGACGACTATGCGATGATGCGGGAGGTGCTGTCCCGCCGCTTCGCCCGCGCCCTGAAGGAAGACGCGGACCGCGAAGGCGACTCCTGGCCCGACCTGGTCGTCATCGACGGCGGCAAGGGGCAATTGTCCGTCGCACGGGCCGTCTTCGCCGACCTCGGCATCGACGACGTTGCGCTGCTGGGCATCGCCAAGGGGCCGGACCGCAACGCCGGCAAGGAGACGCTACACATGTCCGGCCGGCCGCCCTTCATGCTTTCCGAGCGGGACCCGGTGCTTTATTTCCTGCAACGGTTGCGGGACGAGGCGCACCGCTTCGCGATCGGGACCCATCGCGCGCGCCGGGCGAAGAGTATCTCCGCCTCGCCGCTCGACGAGGTTCCGGGAATCGGCGGCAAGCGCAAGAAGGCCCTGCTGATGCATTTCGGCTCGGCGCAGGCGGTTGCCGCCGCCGGGCTGGCCGATCTCGAGGCGGTCGAGGGCATTAGCCACACCGTTGCGCGGAAAATTTATGGCCATTTCAACGAGGATTAGTAGACTCCTGGAACTCTGTCCGGATTTCACCCAATGCTGACCAACCTGCCGAACCTGCTGACGATGTCGCGGATCCTCGTGATTCCGCCGATCGTCGCCTTGTTCTTCGTGCAGGGCGACATGGCACGCTGGGTAACGCTTGGCCTCTACGCGGCCGCCTGCGTAACGGACTTCTTCGACGGCTATGTCGCGCGCTCCCGGGGCCAGATATCCAAGCTCGGCCGGTTCCTCGACCCCGTGGCCGACAAGCTGCTGGTCGCGTCCGTGATCCTGATGCTGGTCGCGACGGGCCGCATTTCCGGCCTCGTGGTCCTGCCCGCGCTGATCATCCTGATCCGCGAGATCCTCGTTTCCGGCCTGAGAGAGCATCTGGCATCGATCGCCGTCGGCGTCCCGGTCAGCCGGCTGGCCAAGTGGAAGACGATGATCCAGATGTTTTCGCTCGGCTTTCTGATCGTCTACGACGCCAGCCCGGCCTGGATCCCGAGCATCTGGATCGGCGACATCGGCGTTTGGGCCGCGGCGATCCTGACCCTGATCACGGGCTACGACTACCTGCGGGCGGGCCTGGGGCATCTCACCGCCGATCCGGAGCCGCGCCCCGCCCCCGACAAAGTCAAACCGGCCGAAACCGCCCGGAATTTGGGCTAGACGCCGCCTTTTCCGGACAACACACTAGCGCCATGAAAATCTTCGGACTTGCAGGCTGGAGCGGAAGCGGCAAGACGACCCTGGTCAGCCGCCTGATACCGCTGCTGACCGCGCGGGGGCTCAGCGTTTCCACGATAAAGCACGCCCACCATGGCTTCGACGTGGACAAACCGGGCAAGGACTCCTATGTCCATCGGAAGGCCGGTGCGACCGAGGTCCTGGTGACGTCGGCGCACCGCTGGGCGCTGATGCACGAGAATCGGGGAAGGCCGGAGCCGTCCATGGATGAGCTGATCGGATATATGACCCCCGTCGATCTTCTGCTCGTGGAGGGGTTCAAGGCGTACCCCCACGAAAAGCTGGAGATTTACCGCCCGGCGAACGGCAAGCCGCTCCTGGCCGACAACGACCCTTATGTCGTGGCCGTGGCGACCGACGAGCCGAAGGCGCTCAAGATCGCCGTGCCGGTGCTCGACCTCAACGACGACGCCGCGATCGCCGACTTCATCGTCGATCATTGCGGGCTGCAGAAGGTGCGGTCGCATGGCACAGCTTAGCGACGACTGCTTCGCGACCGGGCGGCCGCTGATGAAGGCGGCGGAGGCGCTTGCCTTGCTCGCCGAGCGCACCGGACCGGTGGTCGGCACGGAGGCGGTGAGCCTGAACGACGCGACCGCCCGTATCCTGGCGGAGGACATAACCTCGCCGATCGACGTGCCGCAGCATGACAATTCGGCCGTCGACGGTTACGCCGTGTTTTTCGAGGATCTCTCCCCGTCCGAGCTGACCCGGCTGCCGGTGACGGGCCGCGCGGCCGCCGGCCATCCGCTCGGCCGGGCGGCGAAACCCGGCGAAGCGATCCGCATCTTCACCGGCGCGCCCATGCCCGCCGGCCCCGATACCGTCATGATGCAGGAAGACTGCCGCGAGGAAGACGGCATCGTCACCATCGCGCCCGGCATCCGGCAGGGATCGAACCGGCGCAAGGCCGGAGAGGACATCCGCGCCGGCAGCAGCGTGCTCCATTGCGGCACCCGCCTGCGCCCGCAGGAGATCGGCCTTGCCGCCTCCATCGGGCGGACGAAGGTCACCGTTTTTCAGCGTCTGCGCGCCGCCGTCTTTTCGACCGGCGACGAGGTCTGCGATCCCGGCCGCCCGCTGCCGGACGGCGCGATCTACGACTCAAACCGCTACACCGTGAAAGCGGCGTTGCAGCAGCTCGGCTGCGCGGTAACGGATCTCGGTATCCTGCCCGACGAGGCTTCGACGATCACCGAGGCGATCCGAACGGCAGCGTCACAGCACGACGTTCTGCTGACATCAGGCGGCATGTCGGTCGGTGAGGAGGATCACGTGCGCCGCGCGATCGAGAGCCTGGGCAAGCTGCATTTCTGGATGCTGGCGATCAAACCCGGGCGGCCGGTCGCGCTCGGCCAGATCGACGCCGGCAATGGGACGGTGCCCATCATCGGCCTGCCGGGCAACCCGGTCGCCGTCATGGTGACCTTCCTCGTGGTCGCACGGCCGCTCCTGTTGCGCCTGTCCGGCGCGACCGACATTGCCCCGACCCACTACCGCGTCCGCGCGGGCTTCGACTACAAGAAGAAGCTGGACCGGCGGGAATTCGTGCGGGCACGCCTGGCGCCCGGTGCGGATGGCGTCGCCTGCGCCGAAAAACACGGCGGCAGCGGCGCGGGCGTGCTGTCCTCGCTCGTCGGCGCCGACGGGCTGGTCGAGCTGCCGGAAGACATCACCCGCCTCGAGAAAGGCACGATGGTCGATTTCCTGCCGTTCAGCGAGGTCAGCCTATGAAGGTCCTCTATTTTGCCTGGCTTCGCCAGCGCACCGGGGTCGGCGAGGAAACGGTCTCGCCGCCGCCGTCCGTCCGCGACGTGGCGGGCCTCGTCGAATGGCTGCGGACGCGCGGGCCGGGATATGCCGAGGCGCTGAAGGACTTGTCGGCGATCCGGGTCGCGGTCAATCAGGAATTCGCGACCGTGGACGCCGCCATATCCCCCGACGACGAGATTGCGCTCTTTCCACCCATGACGGGGGGCTGACATGGCGATACGGGTGCAGCGCGAGGATTTCGACCCGGGCCGGGAAATCGAGGCGCTCACCACCGGCAACACGGCGGTGGGCGGGGTCGCCAGCTTCATCGGACTGGTGCGCGACGTCGCCGGCGACCAACCCGGCAGCGCGATGACGCTAGAGCATTATCCCGGCATGACCGAGAAGATGCTGGCGGAAATCGACACCGAGGCCAACCGGCGCTGGCCGCTCGAGGCGAGCCTGATCATTCACCGGTACGGCCGGCTCGAGCCCGGCGACCGCATCGTCCTGGTCGTCACCGCCAGCGCTCATCGCGCAGCGGCGCTCGAAGCCTGTCACTTCCTGATCGACTGGCTGAAGACCAAGGCACCCTTCTGGAAGCTCGAAGAAACCGGCGACGGCGACTCGAAATGGGTCGAGGCGCGCGCGTCCGACGACGCGGCTGCCGACCGCTGGACAAGGCGGCACGACAAAGACGCCGCCGAATAAATAATAGGGAGGCCGCCATGACAGCAGGACGCGTTTTCACCTATTTCGATATCGATCGGGTGGTGACCAGCCAGCCTTTCGACGAGGCGGTCGCCGACGAAGTCGAACGCAGCGGCGCCCAACGCGCCTTCCTCCTCGTCGGCGGCACCCTGAGCCGCGAGACCGATACCGTCGATCGCATCCGCGCCCGGCTAAAAGACCGCCTGGCGGGCCAGTGCAATCGCATGGGAGCGCACACGCCCATCGACCAGGTCGTCGAGGCGGCCAACCAGGCGCGCGCGGCTAAGGCGGACCTCATCGTCACGGTCGGCGGCGGATCGGTCACCGACGGCGGCAAGCTGATCGTGCTCTGTCTCGGCAACGACGTCACAGACATGGACGCCCTGCGCCGCTATGGCGGCCTCGGCGACCTGAAGCCGCAGGCGCCCTCGGTCCGCCAGATCGCCGTGCCGACCACGCTGTCCGCCGGTGAATTCAACCGGACGGCCGGCGGGACGGACCCGGTGCGGCACGTCAAACAGTCCTACGTCCATCCCATGCTGGTGCCGCAGGCCATCATCCTGGACCCGGCGCTGACCCTGCACACGCCGGAATGGCTCTGGCTCTCGACGGGCATTCGGGCGGTCGACCACGCGGTCGAGGACATCTGCTCGATCAAGGCGCACCCGTATGTGGACGGCACGGCGGCGCATGCGCTAACGCTGCTGAACCGCGGCTTGCGCCGGGTCAAGGAAAAGCCGGACGATCTGAACGCGCGCCTCGACTGCCAGATCGGCACCTGGATGTCGATGATCGGCGCGATGGCCGGCGTCGTGAAGGGCGCGAGCCACGGGATCGGCCATATGCTGGGCGGCACCGCCGACGTGCCGCACGGCTACACCTCCTGCATCATGCTGCCGCACGTGCTGCGCTACAACAAACCGGTCAACGCGGCGCAGCAGGCCAAGGTGAGCGCCGCCTTCGGGCGGCCCTCGGACGACGCGGCCGAGGCGGTGAGTGACCTCGTCCAGAGCCTCGGATTGCCGCAGCGCCTGCGCGACGTCGGCGTCAAGCGCGAGCAGTTCCGCGAGATCGCCGAGCACGCCATGCACGACCGCTACATCCCGGCCAACCCGCGCAAGATCGACGGGCCCGAATCAGTCATCGAAATCCTCGAAATGGCTTGGTAACAGCGCAAGGCGGAGACTATAGTCTGCCGCCTTTCATGTCGTCTTCCTCCCTTTCGCCGATAAAGGGCATCGCCTGTGTGGTGGGTGGCGGTGCGCTGCTGGCGCTGAACTCCACTGTCGTGAAGTTTCTGGTCGCGGACTATCCGCCGGGCCAGATCATGGCCGTGCGCGCGCTTTTCGTCTTCGTCATCGTCGCCGCCTTCGTATGGCGGGACGGCGGCGTCCGGTCGCTGCGCATCCGCAGCCCGATCGGTCAGCTCGTGCGGGCGCTTTGCCTCGCCAGCTCGACCTGCCTGATGATTCTCAGCGTGCAGCGGCTGCCGTTGGGCGACGTTTTCGCGATCAACCACGCCTCGCCCCTGATCATGACGGCGCTCGCCGTCATCTTTCTCGGCGAGCGGGTGGGCTGGCGCCGCTGGCTCGCCATTCTCGTGGGCTTCGTCGGCGTGCTGATCATGCTGCGGCCAAGCGCGGCCGCCTTTCAGCCCGCCGCATTGCTGCCGCTCGCCGTCGCTATGATCAGCGCCACGCGCGATGTGATAACCCGGCGTATCAGCGCAACCGACAGCTCCACCGTAACCTTCGCCGTGACGACGACGGTCATCCTCCTGGCCGGGCTCGGGCTGTCCGTCTTCACCGGCTGGGCGCCGATCCACCTGCACGACCTGTGGCTGTTTGCCTTGGCCGCCTTCTTCCAGGGGCTCGCACATTTCCTGATGATCGAGGCGTTCCGCTTCGCCGAGGCGAAGGTCGTCGCCCCGTTCAAATATGCGGCCATTCTCTGGGCGATGGTGATCGGCTATCTGTTCTGGGGCGATGTGCCCGACAACTGGATCATCACAGGCGGCACGATCGTCGTCGCCAGCGGCCTCTACATCCTCCATCGCCAGCGGCGCGCCCGCGTAAAGGCCTTTGCCTGAAACGCTCCGTCCGCCGTCAGGACGGCATGTAGGCGCCGCCATTGACCGGCAGGATGACGCCGTTGAGATAGCTCGCGCGCACCGGATCGGCGAGGAATCGGATCGCGGCGACCGCCTCTTCGATCCGGCCGAGACGCCGCATCGGGTTGCTGCGCGCCAGCCTTTCGAGCTGCCCTTCGGCGAATTGGCCACCCATGCGGCCTTCCAACACGCCGGGCGCCACCGCGTTGCAGGCAATGCCATGCCGCGCGCCCTCGAGCGCATAGGTCTTGGTCAGCGCATGGACGCCGGCCTTCGATGCGCCATAGGCGGGATGAACGCCGGTGCCGCCGACATGGCCGGAGAGCGAGCCCGCATTGACGATGCGTCCGCCGCCGCTTCGCGACATCACGGACAGCGCCGCGGCGCAGCCGTGAAACGTGCCGGTGAGATTGACGGCGATGATGCGGTTCCAGTCTTCCGTGCTCGCCTGCGGCACCGAGACCGGCTCGAAGATGCCGGCGCAGTTCACCCAGACCGCGAGGCGGCTCTCGGCCGCAGCGCGCTCCGCCAGATCGAAGACGGCGGCGCGGTCCGTTACGTCAGCGACGACGGGCACAAGCCCGTCGCGCGCCTGCGGCGGGACGATATCCGCGCCGAAGACAACGAATCCGTCCGCGCGAAAGCTGTCGCTGAGCGCGGCCCCCATATCGCCGGCGGCGCCGGTTATCACGACGCCCGGTCGGGTCTTCTCAGTCGCCATCGCTCGCTCCCGGCCGCTCGCGCCGGCGCGTCTCTGCTAGGCCGCGTGGGCCTTCGGCGCGTTTAGCGTCTTCGGCACCTCGCGGCGGACCTCCTCGTCATAGTCGCCCATCAGCACCCGGGTGATCTCGCCGGGCTGGAAGCGCCGCTCGCCGATCTCGCGCACCGGGGTGACCTCGACCGCGGTGCCGCACAGGAAGACCTCGCTCGCCTTGTCGAGCTCCTCCGGATTGATGTGCCGCTCGATGACGTCCATGCCGCGCATGCGCGCGAGCTGGATGACGGTGCGCCGGGTGATGCCGTCAAGGAAGCAGTCGGGCGTCGGCGTATGGATCTTGCCGTCGATCACCAGGAAGATGTTGGCGCCCGTCGCCTCGGCGATGTAGCCGCGGTAGTCCAGCATCAGGGCGTCGTTGTAACCGGCATTCTCCGCCGCGTGCTTGGACAGGGTGCAGATCATGTACAGGCCAGCCGCCTTCGCCTTGCAGGGAATTGTCGCCGGATCGGGCCGGCGCCACTTGGACCACATCATGCGGATGCCTTCCATGCGAGCTTCGGGCGTGAAATAGGCGCCCCAATGCCAGGCGGCGATCGCCAGATGGATCTTCGAGCCGCGCGCCGACACGCCCATCATTTCCGATCCGCGCCAGGCGATCGGACGAACATAGGCTTCGCTCAGCCCTTGCGCCTTCAGGACCTCTTTGCAGGCGTCGTCGATCTGCTTGACCGTATAGGGAATTTCGAAATCGAGGGTCTTCGCGCCGTCGACCATGCGCTGGGTATGCTCGGTCAGCTTGAAGATCCGGCCGTTATAGGCGCGCTCGCCCTCGAACACGCAGGACGCGTAATGCAGCCCGTGACTCAGAACATGTAAATTCGCATCCTTCCATGGCACCATCTGGCCGTCGTACCAGATGTGTCCCGGGCGGTCGTCGTAAGGCGCTTCATTTACCGGCATGGGGCGAATCTCCGCTTCTTCTGTGATTTCTGACCGTATCGCGGTATTAATCTTACCAACTTCTTGTCGTTTGCGTCACATTCTGTCGAATATGAGCGCTATGTATCACTCAAAAGAAAATAAGTCAACATGACTGACGTATCTTCTTCCGGATCGGCCCCCCGGTCCGGCGCCAATCCGCTGTTTCTTCGGGACGAAGAGCTGCGTCAGGGCATCGAGATGCTCTTCTTCGCCTATCGCGACTTCACGGCGGAGCCGGACGCCATGCTGGCCCGCTATAAGTTCGGCAGGGCGCATCACCGGGTGATCTACTTCGTCGGCCGGTATCCGGGGCTGTCGGTGTCGGATCTGCTGGGGATTCTCCAGATTACCAAGCAAAGCCTGAGCCGGGTGCTGGGCCAGCTGGTGCGGGAGAAGTTCATTACCCAGACCAAGGGCACCCAGGACCGCCGGCAACGGCTGCTCGAGCTGACCAGCAAAGGCCGTGACCTGGAGGCCCAGCTTACCGCCAGCCAGCGGGCGCGCATCGCGCGGGCCTATCGCGACGCCGGCGCCGATGCGGTCGAGGGCTTTCGCAAGGTCATGCTGGGGATCATGTCGCGGGACGAGGACCGGCAGCGGTTCGAGCGCGACTGGATGCCGCGCCGATAGCCGGTACCCGCGCAGCGCGCCCTGTTGGCGGCGCAACGGGCGAGGTATAGTTCGGCCCATGATTGAGGAGGTGGCGCCCCATATCCTCGTGGTTGATGACGACACGCGGCTTCGGGGCCTGTTGCGAAAATATCTGATGGATCACGGCTTCCGGGTCACCGTCGCGGCCAACGCCCAGGACGCGCGGCGGCAGCTGGTGTCGCTCGACTTCGACCTGATCGTGCTCGACCGGATGATGCCGGGTGAAGACGGCTTGTCGCTGACACGGTCGTTGCGTGACACCCGGGACGTACCGATCCTCATGCTGACCGCGATGGCGGAGATCAGCGCGCGAATCGACGGCCTGGAAGCCGGCGTTGACGACTATTTGCCGAAGCCCTTCGAGCCGCGCGAGCTGCTGCTGCGCATTCGCACGATCCTGCGGCGCACATCGGGCGCGGGTCAGGAAGAGCGCCCGGCCGTCGGCGACGGGACCATCCGACTTGGTGCGTTCGAGTTTCAGGCAAGCCGCGAGATTCTGGTCGGCGCGGCCGGGCCGGTCCGCCTCACCTCGGCCGAGGCAAGCCTCCTCCGCGTGCTCGCGGAGAATGCGGGCCAGATCCTCAGCCGGGACGACTTGTCGCGCATGTGCGATATCAACGGCGCCGAGCGGACCATCGACGTGCAGGTAACCCGACTGCGCCGGAAGATCGAGCCGGACCCGCGAGTCCCGCGCTATCTGCACACCATTCGCGGACGAGGTTACGTGCTGCGGCCGGACGAATAGCGATCCACCATGCATCCGTTCGCCCTGATCAAGAGCTTTCTACCGAAGACGCTGTTCGGGCGGGCGCTCATGATTCTGGTGACGCCGCTCGTCCTGCTCCAGATCATCTCCGCCCACATCTTTATCGACCGGCATTGGGAGACGATCACCCGCCGTCTCACCGCGTCCATCGCCGGTGAGATCAGTTACGTCATCGATCAGCTGCTCCGGGACCAAAGCCCGCAGGCGCGGTCGCGCATTTTCCGCAAGGCCCGGGAGCATTTTCAACTGCGCATGACGTTCACGCCGAATGTCACGCTACCGGACACCCAGCAGGAATATACCGGCATTCTCGACCGCAAGCTGGCGATCGACATGCGCGAGCGCGTCAGCCGGCCGTTCCTGATCGACACGACGGTCTTCAAGGAGCGCGTCATTATCGACGTCCAGCTCCCCGACGGCGTGCTGTCCGTCATCGTTCCCGGCGACAGGCTGTTCAGCTCGACGACCTACATCTTTATTTTCTGGATGGTCGGCACATCGCTGATCCTGCTCGCGATCGCCATCATATTCCTGCGCAACCAGATCAAGCCGATACGCCGCCTCGCCGCCGCCGTCGACCGGTTCGGCAAGGGCCAATCTCTCGGGGAAGAGTTTCAAATCTCCGGCGCCACGGAAGTGCGTCTGGCCGGCGCCGCCTTCAACCGGATGCGCGAACGCATCAGCCGGCAGATCCGTCAGCGCACGGACATGCTGTCCGGCGTGAGCCACGACCTGCGGACGCCGCTCACGCGCATGCGGCTGCAGCTCGCGATGCTGACCGACGATGCCGCGGTCGAAGAGCTCAAGGCCGACGTCCTGGAAATGGAGAAAATGATCGACGGCTACCTGACCTTCGCGCGTGGCGAAGGCGACGAGCCGATCGCGGTCACCGACCTGAACACCTTGATCGAAGGGTCCGTTACCGGCTGGCAGCGCAACGGGACCAAGATCGACTGCCATATCGAGGGACAGATCGAGCTGCCGGTGAAAGCAGACGCGCTGCGGCGCTGTCTCAACAATCTGATCGCGAACGCCGTGCGCTACGGCAACAATGTCTGGGTCAGCGCCGGCAAACGCAACGACTCCGTCGAGATCACGGTGGACGACGACGGACCGGGCATTCCCGAAGACCAGCGCCAGGACGTGTTCCGCCCCTTCAAGCGGCTGGACGAGTCACGCAACCCGGAAACCGGCGGCACAGGGCTGGGGCTTGCCATCGCGCGCGACATCGCGCGTGGCCATGGCGGCGATATCGTGCTTCAGGAGTCCCCGCATGGCGGGCTTCGCGCCCGCATCAACCTGCCGATGTGAGCGGCGGCGGGCCGCAGCCAGCATTCCAATACCGCGTTTTTTTAGCCGCAGGTGCGCGCGATCACAGCCGCAAGCGGCCTCTGTCTTTAGTACTAGTCCCTGCTGATGATGGAACCCTTCGACGGTTCCGCTAGTTTGTTCCAGCAACGAGTCGCAAACCGAAGGGGCTTGCAGTCATGTCGATGCGGACACTCGATAGGCCGAGGGCGCCTGGCAAGTGGCACGCGGGCCAGTCCACGGAACTGGTTAACGGCACGATCGGCATCGTCGTCGTTTTCGGCCTCGTCGTCCTTTTCCTGATGGCGATGACGCACTGAGGTGGCCATTGAACCGGCCACCAGGCTGTTCTCAGAACAGCCGGCCGCCCTTGGGAACGGCCCGGTCCGGGGCGAGCAAGACGACCTCGCCGTCGGCATCGGGAAATCCCAGCACCAAGACCTCGGACATGAACTTGCCGATCTGCCGCGGCGGAAAATTGACCACCGCCGCGACTTGACGGCCCGGCAGGTCTTCGGGCGTGTAGTAGCGCGTGATCTGCGCCGAGCTTTTCTTCTCCCCCAGCTCCGGGCCGAAATCGACCCATAGCTTGATCGCCGGCTTGCGCGCCTCCGGAAACGGCTCCGCGCGCGTGATCGTGCCGACGCGAATGTCGACTTTGAGAAAGTCGTCGAAGCTTATCGTCATCGTTTTTCCGCTCGAAGCCCCTGAATCAGAAGCCGCCCGGCGCGGCATCCGGCCGGCGTCCCGTGAATGGTCCGGAGAGGAGCCGCGCCGCGGGCTCGATCCGGCGAAGATAGCTGTCCAACGCGGCCATGGTCCGAGCGTGATCCGGGCTGTCGTCCCGCGCCCAGGCGCAGAGCGTCGCGAGCCAGATCCCCGCCAGCCCTTTGCATCGCAACCAGCCGATCGGGCCGGCCGCGGAGACGCCCGCCAGCTCGAGGATCGACGCCATGAGCCGCAGCACCTCCGGCGTCGCGACGGTGGCGCCCAGCGGATCGGCAGGCAGGTCGCGAAGGATGCGCACAACTGCGTCTTTTTCCGGCGACAGAAGATCGATCCGCTGCATCAGCAGCTCGAACAGCCGGTCGCGGACCGTGTCCTCCGCTTCGAACGGAACCGGCGACGCGGCAGCCCGACGCTCGATCTCTTTCGCGTAGGCGAGAAGAACAGCCGTTTTGCACGGGAAATGCCGCTGCACGGTTTCGGCCGGAAGTCCGGCCGCCGCGGCGATATCCCGCAGGGTGAGCCGGCTCCAGCCGCGCTCCGCAGCAAGACGCAAGGCGGCCGCGATGACGGACGAAGAATCGAAGGATGTCTCGGTCATAACGCGCTGATCATATCCGGCGCGGCGCGGATACGGGAGTCTCCCGCGTCCACGACCCGCGGCTCAACCGGCGAGCTCACGACTCCGCCGGGTCGCCGCGGCGATCGCCTTTTCCATGAGATCGCCCATGCCCCCTTGCGCCATCAGCACCTGCAGCGCCGCGAAGGTCGTGCCGCCCGGGCTCGTCACATTCTCGCGCAAGGTCGCAGGCGGCTCCGCGCTTTGCAAGGCGAGTTGCCCCGCGCCCGCCACCGTGACGAGTGCCAGCCGCGACGCCAGATCGCGCGGCAGGCCTGCCGCCACGCCGGCATCCGCCATCGCTTCGATCAGCAGGAAGACATAAGCCGGCCCGCTGCCCGACAACGCCGTCACCGGGTCGAGCAGGGCCTCGTCGTCGACGATCACGGCCTCGCCCACCGCTTGTAAGAGCGTCCGCGCAAGCGCGGCCTGCGCGGCTGTCGCGCGTGAATTGGGACAGGCGACCGTGATGCCCCGCCCGATCGCCGCCGGTGTGTTCGGCATCGCCCGCACGATCGCCGCGTCGCCGCTCAGCCTTTCCTCGAAAAAGCGGATCGGCGTGCCGGCGGCAATCGATAGAAACAGCGTGCCGGGTTTCACGAAGCGACGGTAATGCGGCGCGACCTCTGCCATCTGTTGCGGCTTCACGGCAAAGACGACCACCTCTGGGTCGAGCCCGCCCGGCAGATCCTCGGCGCCGGCGACGACATGGACCCCGGCGCCTTGCTTGACGCCGGCCGGCCCCATCGGCTCGACGATATAGACGCCCGCCGCCGTAATGCCATTTTCCTGCCAGCCCGAAAGCATGGCAGACCCCATCTTGCCGCATCCCACCAAGAGGAGCGGCCGGCCCAAAACACCACTCATCAGAAAATCTCCCGGTCAGGCTTCTCCGACCGTGTCCATCATAGCCGATGCAATCGCATCACCGGGAGTATGCCCCGCCCATATAACGAATTGAAGGGCAGGATAGAATCGCTCGCACTCGGCGAGCGCGATATCCACCATATCTTCGAGCAGCTCGGGCGGCAGCGTCTGCCAGCCGCGCGTGAGAATCGTGTGCCGGTACATGGGCAGCCGGTCCTCGGAGCTGACGTCGAAATGGCCGAGCCAGAGACGCTCATTCGCGAGGCAGATCAGCTCGGTCACCGCCGAGCGCTTGTCCTCGGCGATGCGCGTGTCGAACATGCAGGTGAAATACAGCGCGTTCAGATCTTCCCGCCAGATGAAGAACATCCGGTAGTCGCACCAACGGCCCGTTGTCTCCACGACCATCTCGTGATCGCTCGAACGATCGAAGGCCCATTCATTGGCCACGACCAATTCTTCAAGCAGATCAATCGGATTGTTGGATTCAACGGCAAGGTCAGCAGAAAGAAACCTCATGCGTGCGACCTCCCAGCCTCGGCGATGGCATTGCGCAATGCCAGCACCTTTGCCCCTACACCCCAAACCCTTCGGCGCGTCATCGAACTTCCTCGCCGACGGTACATATTGTGGCTACCACCCCGGCACAACCACTAGACCTAGACTGCCAGAAGAGAGTCCACCGGTGCAAGGGAAGATTTGGTCCGATAGGGAAAAAAGCCTGCTTCGGTGCCCGACCGTCACAAACGGCCTGATTCAAGGCATTTGCGGGCGGTCCCGTCGCGATCGCGGGCAGCGCGCGGATCAGTTTTCGCCGGTATCCGCCTTCGTCGCCGGATGCGCCGGCTTGGATTTAGCCCGGCGCGGTTTCTGCGTGTCGGCAAGCGCGGCTTCGAGCGCTGCGACGCGGCGCTCCAGCGCCTCCTGCTCGAGCCGCGCCTTCTCCGCCATCGCCTTGACCGCGTCGAATTCTTCCCGCGGAACGTGGTCCAGGTCGGCGAGCAGCCGCTCGAGCCGCTGCTTCACCAGATCCTCGATCTCGGTGCGAAGCCCGGCCAACGCCCCGAATGCGCCCCCGGCGACGCGCGCCAGGTCGTCCAGCAAGCGATTCTCGGTCTGCATTCGGCCCTCCTATGCGATGACGTCCCGTCACAAGGGACGGCGCAGCGGGGATGATACCGCCTTGTTTGATATAGAGGTTGGGTGACCGGCGGACAAGCCGACAGCGAACCTTGCTACGCCGGCAAGGCCTCGCCTATAAGGGGGCGGCTCCAGGACAGCGGATAACGCGCTTCATGATTGTCGTCACCGGCGGCGCCGGATTTATCGGGTCGAACCTCGTCGCGGCCTTGGCCGAAAGAGGGGAGAAGCGCATCGTCGTCAGCGACATCCTCGACCACCCGGCAAAGAAGGCCAATCTCGAAAAGCACCCGGTCGCAGAGCTCGTGGCGCCGGATGCGCTGGCCGGCTGGCTCGAAAAGAACGGCGACGCCGTCGATGGCGTTTTTCATATGGGTGCCACGTCCGCGACGACCGTTACCGACATGGAGCATTTGCTCGACAATAATGTCGGCCGGTCGGTCGACCTCTGGCGATGGTGCAGCAAGACCGGACGCCGCCTGATCTACGCCTCGTCAGCCGCGACGTATGGCAACGGCAGCGAGGGCTTCGACGACGACAACGATCCCGCCGAGCTGGCCCGGCTCAAGCCGCTGAACCCCTATGGCCTGTCAAAGCAGATCTTCGACATGACCGCGGTTCTGCTGGCGCGCAGCGGGTTCAAGCCGGCGCAATGGGCCGGCCTGAAATTCTTCAACGTGTATGGCCCGAACGAACAGCACAAGGCGGGCCAGCGGAGCGTCGCGGTGCAGCTTTACGAGCAGATCAGCGCCGGCGGCAAAGCGCGGCTTTTTCGCTCACACCATCCCGACTATAGCGATGGCGGCCAATTGCGGGATTTCATCTGGGTCGGCGACTGCGTCGACGTGATGCTGTGGCTCTACGACACGCCGTCGGTGAACGGCATCTTCAACTGCGGGACCGGCAAAGCGCGCAGCTTTCTCGACCTCGCCAAGGCCTGTTTCGCGGCGATGGACCGCGAGCCCGCGGTCGAGTTCATCGACACACCGGAAGCGATCCGCGCCAATTACCAGTATTTCACCGAAGCCCGCATGAGCCGATTGCGGGAAGCCGGTTACGACCGACCGTTCACGCCGCTCGAAACCGGGGTCGCGCTTTACATCCGGAACTTCCTCGCAACCAACGATCCGCGGCGCTGACGCAATGGGGCCTTACCAATTTCCCAACATCGACCCGGTCGCGATCCATCTCGGCCCCATCGCCATCCGCTGGTACGCGCTCGCCTATATCGCCGGGCTGATCGGCGGCTGGCAGTACTGTCTTCGCCTGGCGAAGCGCCCGCCGAATATCGTAACGCCGCCCCAGATCGACGATTTCATGGTCTGGGCCACGGTCGGCGTCGTGCTGGGCGGCCGCACGGGTTTCGTGCTTTTCTACCAGCTCTCCCACTATCTGAGTCACCCGATCGAGATCTTCGAGGTGTGGAAGGGCGGCATGTCATTCCACGGCGGTCTGCTGGGCGTGATCATCGCGATGATCATTTTCGGCCGCCGCGTCGGCACCGGCTTCTTCCCGCTCGCCGATATCATCGCGGCGGCCACGCCCATCGGCCTGTTCTTCGGCCGCATCGCCAATTTCATCAACGGCGAGCTTTGGGGCCGGCCGACCGACGTGCCATGGGCGGTCATTTTTCCGCGCGCCGGCCCGCTTCCGCGACACCCGAGCCAGCTATACGAGTCCGGGCTCGAAGGTCTGACGTTATTCACCATCCTGGCGGTGCTAGTCTTCCGGTTCGACAGCTTGCGCCGGCCCGGGCTGACGTCCGGCAGCTTTCTCGTCGGATACGGCCTGGCGCGAATCGTCGGCGAAACCTTCCGTGAACCCGACAGCTACGTCGGCTTTCTGCCGTTCGGCACGACGCTCGGGCAATGGCTGTCGGCGCCGATGGTGCTCTTTGGCATCTACCTGGTTTGGAGAGCGCTTTCCCGGCCGCCCGTGAGCGCTGTCCCGGGACAGTGAACGCCCTCGCCGAGAAGATCGCCCAGCGCATTCGCCTGCAAGGGCCGATCACGGTCGCCGCGTTCATGGCAGATGCCCTCGGCCATCCTCGGCACGGCTATTACATGACCGCCGACCCGCTTGGCCGCGGCGGCGACTTCATCACCGCGCCGGAGATCAGCCAGATGTTCGGGGAACTGATCGGGCTGTGGAGCGCCGAGGTCTGGCGTCTCATGGGCGAACCCACCCCGTTCAATCTCGTCGAGCTGGGGCCCGGGCGCGGGACCCTCATGGCCGATGCGCTCCGGGCGGCGAAAGTACTGCCCGGGTTCGACGAAGCGGCCACGGTTCATCTCGTCGAGACGAGCCCCGCGTTGCGGGAGCGCCAGAAGACCGCACTGCCGCCGCGCGCGGTAGCCTGGCACGACGATCTCGGTGACGTGCCGCCAGGTCCGATGATTCTGATCGCCAATGAGTTTTTCGACGCGCTGCCGATCCACCAATTCGAACGGACGGCCGACGGCTGGCGTGAGCGGCTGATCGCCTTCGCTGACGCGCGCTTCGTGCTCGCGCCGAGCCCGCATCCCTCGCCAACGGAAGTCCTCATCCCGGAGGCGCTCCGGGCCATGGCCCCCGTCGGCTCGGTCGCCGAAGTCTCGCCCGCCTGCGCCTCGATCATGCGGACGATCGCCGAGCGGATCGAGCAGGACGGCGGCGCCGCGCTGCTGATCGACTATGGCCACGCCGAGCACCGGACCGGCGCGACCCTGCAGGCGGTGCGCCACCACGCGCGCCACGACTTCCTGACCGATCCCGGCACCGCCGATCTCACCGCGCATGTCGACTTCGCCACGCTTGCCGCCGCGGCAAGCCCCCACACCGCCGTGTACGGCCCCGTGACCCAGGGGAGCTTCTTCCGCACCCTCGGGATCGAGCTGCGGGCCCGGCAGCTCCTGGGCCGCGCGACCGAGGCGCAGCGCGGCACGATCGAAACGGCAATGCGCCGCTTGATCGACCCGGCTGAAATGGGCACTTTGTTCAAGGTCCTTGCGGTCTGCGACCGCGGTCTTGCAGAGCCGCCGGGCTTCGAGCCCGCCGCCAGCAAAGGATAGCCATGCGCGATATATCCCCCTCGCCATTGACCGCCGAATGCCTGCAGGACGTTCCCGGGGTCCGCCATGCGTTTTTCACCCGGGTCGGCGGCGTCAGCGGCGGGATCTACGCTTCGCTGAACGTCGGCTTCGGCTCGAAGGACGACGCAGACAGCGTGCGCCGGAACCGCGAGCGCGCCCTGGCGTCGCTCGGTGTCGCCGACCGGCTCAACACCGTCTACCAGGTGCATGGCCGAGACGTCGTGACCGTGGAAGCGGGCTGGGAACCGGGCGAGGCGCCCAAGGCGGACGCCATGGTGACGAGCCGGCCCGGCATCGCGCTCGGCATCCTGACGGCCGATTGCGCGCCGGTCCTGTTCGCCGACACGCAAAACCGGGTCGTCGGCGCGGCCCATGCCGGATGGCGCGGCGCGGTGGGCGGCGTGCTCGCCGCGGCCGTCGAGGCGATGGAGCGGCTCGGCGCCGACCGGCGCGCGATCCACGCCGCGGTCGGCCCCACCATTGCCCAGTCCTCCTATGAGGTCGGGCCGGAATTCCCCGCGCCCTTCCTCGACGAGGATGCCGGAAATCAGCGGTTCTTCCGGCCGTCGCGGCGCGCCGGGCACCACATGTTCGATTTGACGGGCTATGTCGCCAGTCGCCTCGAAGCGCTCGATCTCGCCGAAATCGCGGTGCTCGGCTGCGACACCTGCGCCGACGAGGAGGCGTTCTTCAGCTATCGCCGGGCAACCCTCAGGCGCGAGCCCGACTACGGCCGCGAGCTCTCGGCCATCGTCATCGAGCCCTAGACCGTGCCCTATCTGATCCAGCTCTCGATCCTGGCGCTTCTCGCGGTCGTGGTCTCTTGTGCGCTCCTCTGACCGGTTCGCGTCATTAACCATCGCAAACGCCCGAAAGGGGCCCGGAAAGCGGGCCGGAAAGGTCGTTTACAGGCCCCAAGCACCCTGATATAGAAAAGCCGCTTTCGCGCAAACCGGTACGGAACCAAACGTCTGCCGCCGCGCCGCCATAGCCGGCCCCGCGGGGCGCTGAGCGCGGCAGAACGGGCGGAAAGGTCGCCATGAAGATCCTCAGCTGCAACAGCAACCGCCCGCTTGCAGAGGCCATTTCGGCCTACCTCAACATCCCCCTGACCCAGGCGGCGATCCGCCGGTTCTCGGACATGGAAGTGTTTGTCGAGATCCTGGAGAACGTGCGCGGCGAGGATGTCTACGTCGTCCAGTCGACGAGCTACCCCGCGAACGACAATCTGATGGAGCTGCTGGTGACGATGGACGCGCTCCGACGCAGCTCGGCCCGCCGGATCACCGCGGTCATTCCCTATTTCGGCTACGCCCGGCAGGACCGCAAGACCAGCCCGCGCACCCCGATCTCGGCCAAGCTGGTCGCGAACCTGATCACCACCGCGGGCGCCAACCGGGTGCTGACGCTCGACCTCCATGCCGGCCAGATCCAGGGCTTCTTCGACATTCCGACGGACAACCTGATCGCCGAGCCGGTCTTCGCCAAGGACATCATGACCAACCGGAACAACGTCAACGAGCTGACAATCGTCTCGCCGGACGTCGGCGGCGTCGTGCGCGCCCGCTCGATCGCTCGGAGGCTCGATGCCGGGCTCGCGATCATCGACAAGCGACGGGAACGCGCCGGCGTATCCGAGGTCATGAACATCATCGGCGACGTGAAGGACCAGCGCTGCATCCTGGTCGACGACATCGTCGATTCCGCCGGCACGCTGTGCAACGCCGCGGGCGCGCTCATGGAAGCCGGCGCGACCTCGGTCAGCGCCTATGTCACGCACGGCGTCCTGTCCGGCGGCGCGGTCGCCCGCGTTTCGTCGTCACCGCTCGAGATGCTGATCATGACCGACAGCATTCAAGCGACGGAAGCGGTCCGTGTGTCCCAGAACATCCGGCAGATCTCGATCGCGCCGCTGCTCGGCGAGGCCATGCGCCGCATCGCTGAATCGAAATCCGTATCAAGCCTTTTCCACTAGGCCCATCGCGGGCTTCGCCGCCGAATCGGCGGCATTCGAGGCGTCAAACACCCTTGGAGGTTGACGCCATGTTTGTAGCAAGGAGACCGAAATGACTGAGAGCGTTAATTTGCACGCGGAAGTGCGTGAACGGGCCGGTAAGGGGGCCGCCCGTGCCGTACGGCGTGCCGGCCGCGTGCCGGGCGTCGTCTATGGCGGAAAAAAGGATCCCCTACTCCTCTCGCTGGATCCGCGCGATATTCGGCGCGGCCTTGAAGCTGGGGTCTTTTTCTCGACGATCTACAACATCGACGTCAACGGCGAAGTCGAGCGCGTCATCCCGCGCGACGTGCACATGCACCCGATCAAGCCGCTGCCGCAGCATGTCGATTTCATGCGCGTCACGTCGGATACCCGCATCACGGTCGAGGTCCCGGTGCACTTCCTGAACGAGGAAGAATCCCCGGGCCTCAAGCGCGGCGGCGTAATCAACGTCGTGCGCTACCATGTCGAGGTGATCTGCGGTATCGACAACATCCCACAGGGCTTCGACCTCGACCTTTCCGGCCTCGACATCGGCGACTCGATCCATGCGAGCGCGCTCGCCCTGCCCGGGGGGGTCACACTCACCATCACCGACCGCGATTTCACGATCGCGACCATCGCGGCGCCGACCGTCGTCTCCGAAGAGGAGACTGCTGCCGAGACCGCCGCGGCGACCGCAGGCGCGGCGCCGGCCGAGGGCGCGGCCGCACCGGCCGAAGGCGCGGCCGCTGGCGGCGAAGGCGAAGCGGAGAAAGAAGACTAGCGGGCTGGCCGCGGAAGGATCGGCATTGCCATGCTGCTGCTCGTGGGGCTGGGAAATCCCGGACCCAGATACGAACACAACCGGCATAATGTTGGCTTCATGGCGGTGGACGCGATCGTCCGCCGCCATTCCTTTCAGTCGGGCCGGGCGCGCTTCCAGGCGGTCTGCGCCGAGGGGCTGATCGACGGGCGCAAGACGCTCGCGATGTTGCCGACGACCTTCATGAACGAGTCGGGCCGCGCCGTCGGCGAGGCTGTCCGGTTCTTCAAGCTCGATCCGAGCCAGGTGGTCGTCCTGCACGACGAGCTCGACCTTGCCTTCGGCAAAATACGCGCGAAGCGTGGCGGCGGGCATGCGGGCCACAACGGCCTGCGCAGCATCGACCATCATATCGGCCCGGACTTCTGGCGCATCCGCATCGGCATAGGCCATCCAGGCGACAAGGAGCGCGTCCACGGCCATGTCCTGAGCGATTTCGCCAAGGCGGAAGGACCGATGCTGGAGCGCATCATCGACGCCATTGCCGACGCGGCGCCGCTGATCGCAAAGGATGATTTCAACGGCTTCATGACACGGGTGGCACTGCTCGTGAATCCACCCAAGCCGAAAACGCCGAAAGAGAAGAAAAACGAGGCGCCCGATGGGCTTTAACTGCGGCATCGTTGGCTTGCCGAATGTCGGCAAGTCGACCCTGTTCAACGCGTTGACCAGCACGGTCCAGGCCGAGGCGGCGAACTATCCCTTCTGCACGATCGAGCCCAATGTCGGCCGCGTTCCGGTGCCGGACCCGCGCCTCGACGTGCTGGCGAAGCTCAGCAAGTCGCAAAAGGTCATCCCGACCTTTCTCGAGATCGTCGACATCGCCGGACTCGTCCGCGGCGCATCGAAGGGCGAAGGGCTGGGCAACCAGTTCCTCGGTCACATCCGCAGCGTGGATGCCGTGCTCGAGGTGCTGCGCTGCTTCGAGGACCCCAACGTCACCCATGTCGAGGGATCGGTCGATCCGCTGCGGGACGCCGAGACCATCGAGACCGAGCTGCTGCTCGCCGACCTCGACAGCCTGGAGCGCCGGATCGAGCCGCTGCGCAAGCGCGCCACCGGCGGCGACCGCGAGGCCAAGATCGAGGCCGCCGTGATGGAACGCGTCCTCGCCGCGCTTCGCGAGGGCAAGCCCGCCCGGACGGTCACCTTGACTGCAGAGGATATGCGGGTTTTCACGCAGCTGCATCTGCTCACGGCCAAGCCGGTCCTTTACATCTGCAACGTCGATGAAAACAGCGCCGCCGCCGGCAACGCCTATTCCGAGCGCGTCGCCGCGAAGGCCAAGGCCGAAGGCGCCGGCGTTGTCATCGTGTCCGCGGCGATCGAAGCGGAAGTCGCCCAGCTCGGCAGCGCCGAGGAGCGAAAGGATTTCCTCGACAGTCTCGGCCTCAGCGAGACCGGTCTCGACCGGGTCATCGGCGCCGGCTACGCGCTGCTCGACCTCGTCACCTTCCTCACCACCGGGCCGAAGGAGACCCGCGCCTGGACCGTGCATCGCGGCGCCACCGCGCCCCAGGCCGCCGGCGTGATCCACACCGATTTCGAGCGCGGCTTCATCTGCGCGGAAGTCATTGCTTACGAGGATTTCGTCGCCAGCGGCAGCGAGAATGCCGCGAAGGAAGCCGGCAAGATGCGCCAGGAAGGCCGAGACTACGTCATCCAGGACGGTGACGTCGTGCATTTCCGGTTCAACGTCTGAGCCAGCTCCTTACGGCTCGTTCACGATCGCGGGATGCCGACTCCATCCGAAACCACGTTCCGTGATAGAACGCTCTCGATCGACCGGGAGCCCCCACGCGGAGAGTCCGCAGCACGGAATTCTTCGCCAAACATCTGGGATAGACAGGAATCGACATGGTAACCAAAGGCGTGAAGCAACTCGTCGCGGAAGCGAATGCGCAAATCGAGACGGTAAGCCTCGATGAGGCAAAGAAGCTGCTCAACGACGACAACGTCCAGTTTGTTGACATCCGCGATGTGCGCGAGCTCGAGCGCGACGGCATGATCCCGGGCGCCTTTCACGCGCCGCGCGGCATGATCGAATTCTGGGTCGACCCGGACAGCCCCTACTACAAGGACGTCTTCGGCTCCGGCAAGAAGTTCATTCTGTATTGCGCCAGCGCCTGGCGCTCGGCACTGGCCACCAAGGCGCTCCAGGAAATGGGGCTCAAGCCGGTGGCGCATCTGGAAGGCGGATTCAGCGCCTGGAAGAAAGCCGGCGCGCCGGTCGGCGAGCGCCCCAAGAAGCACTAAAAGCACGAGGCGGCCGCGTTCACCGCGCGGCCGCCCGGTTCACAGCACCCGGCCGGCGACGGCGTCGAGCTTGGCCTTGAGCGCCGGATCGCGTGCATCGGGTGCGGTGATGAGCGCATTGTCGAGCGCGGTATGGCACCGGCAGGTGCAGCTTTCCGTCCGTCCCGCAAGCCGCGGCACCACCGTGCGCACCAGGGACCGGGCCTTGTCCGCGTTGGCCAACAGCACTTTGATGACCGCGTCGACCGTGACATCGTCGTGATGCGGATGCCAGCAGTCGTAATCCGTGACCATGGCGACCGTCGCGTAACACATCTCGGCCTCGCGGGCGAGCTTGGCTTCGGGCATGTTGGTCATGCCGATCACGCTGCAGCCCCAGCTCCGGTACAGCTCGGATTCGGCGCGGCTCGAGAACTGCGGCCCCTCCATGACGAGATAGGTGCCGCCGCGGACCGCATCGATCCCGGCGTCCTTGGCCGAGGCTTCGAGGTGGTCGCCGAGCCTGGCGCAGACCGGATCGGCCATCGAGACATGCGCCACGCAACCGCTCGAAAAGAAGGTCTTCACCCGGGCAAACGTCCGGTCGATGAACTGATCGACGATGACGAAGCGTCCCGGCGGCAAATCCTCGCGCAACGACCCGACGGCGGAAAGCGAGATGACCTCGGTAACGCCGCTTCGCTTCAAGGCATCGATATTGGCGCGAAAATTCAGTTCGGACGGCGGCACCCGATGCCCGCGGCCGTGCCGCGGCAGGAACACCACCCGCTGCCCGTCCAGTTCGCCGAACATCAGCGCATCGGAAGGGTCCCCGAACGGCGTCTTGACGGCGCGCCATTCGACATTGGTCAGCCCCTCGACATCGTAGATTCCGCTGCCGCCGATGATGCCGATGACCGGCGGGCATCCTGCTGTGCTCATAACTCCGCTCCGCTCTCACAGATTCGCGCCAAACGGAGTATCGGCGCGGCACGGGCGCCGATCAACCGTCCGCTGTAACGGCAAGGGCCGCAGCCAATCCGGCTGCGGCCCTCGATAATCTTCGGAATGGCCGGCCTCAGTGCACCGCCGCCCAGATCTTCTTCTTCACGGCGATCAGCAGGCCGGTCATGACGATAAGGAACAGCATGACCTTGAGACCGGTTTCCTTCCGAATCTCGAGCTTGGGCGCCGACGTCCAGGCGAGGAAATTGGCCACGTCGTAAGCCATTTGATCGACCGTCGCCTTGGTGCCGTCGCTATACGTCACCGCGCCGTCGCTCAGCGGCGGCGGCATAGCGATCAGATGGCCCGGGAAATACTTGTTGTAATAGAGCGTGTCCGGCTTCTTGAAACCCGCGGGGGCATTGGTGAAGCCCGTCAGGATCGAATAGACATAGCTCGCGCCGCCTTCACGGGCCTTCTCGATGAGCGACAGATCCGGCGGAAGCGCGCCGCCATTCGCCGCCCGTGCGGCCTCCACATTCGGGAAGGGGCCGACGAAGTAATCCGACGGCTTGCCCGGCCGCTTGAACATTTCGCCCTGGTCGTTGGGCTCATCGTTCTGGACCTGATACTGCGAGGCGAATGCCTTCACCTGCGCCTCGGTATACCCAAGGTCCGTCAGGTTGCGGAAGGCGATCAGCCGCAGCCCATGGCAGGCCGAGCAGACTTCCTTGTAGACCTGCAGGCCGCGCTGAAGGGCCGCCTTGTCGTAATGCCCGAAGATGCCGTCGAAGCTCCAATTGACGGACCGCAACGGCTCGCTCTCTTCCGCCGCACGCGCCGGAGCCGTCAGCAGCGAACAGGCGACCACAGCGCCCAGGATCAAAGACGTCTTCATTAGTCGTTCCCTCCGGTGGCTGCGGTTGCGCCGGCCGGAGCGCCGGAACGGCGGGTCACCGCCTCGCTGATGCTCGTCGGCAGCGGCAAGGGCGTCTCGATCCTGCCGAGGAGCGGCAGCAGGATCAGGAAGTGGAAGAAATAATAAGCCGTGCCGATGAGACCGATCATCGGGAACATGCCCTCCGGCTTGTTGGCGCCGACCCAGCCGAGCACGATGCAGTCGATCACAAGGACCCAGAAGAACCACCGGTAAATCGGCCGGTAGCGGCAGCTCCTGACTTTCGACGTATCGAGCCACGGCAGAATGAAGAGCACCAGGATGGACGAGAACATCAAGATGACGCCCATCAGCTTCGCCGGGATGAACCACACGTCAAAGGTGATCGACCGCAGGATCGCGTAGAACGGCAGGAAGTACCATTCCGGCACGATATGCGGCGGCGTCGAGAGCGGGTTAGCCACGATATAGTTGTCGGGATGGCCGAGAAAGTTCGGCGCGTAGAACACGAAGGCGGCCCAGACGATCAGGAAGAAGCCGAGCCCCACCGAATCCTTGGCGGTGAAGAACGGATTGAAGGGAACGCTGTCCTGCGGGCCCTTCATGTCGATGCCGTCGGGATTGTTCGATCCGGTGACGTGCAGCGCCGCGACATGCAGCACAACCACGCCGAGGATCAAGAACGGCAGCAGATAGTGAAGCGAGAAGAAGCGGTTGAGCGTCGGGTTGCCCACGGTGAAGCCGCCCCACAGCCACTGCACCAGCGATTCACCGATCAACGGGAATGCCGAGAATAGGCTGGTGATGACCTTGGCGCCCCAGAAGCTCATCTGGCCCCACGGCAGCACGTAGCCCATGAACGCGGTCG